>DASWGX010000642.1:0-3118 GCA_036393455.1 Polyangiaceae bacterium | reverse complement strand
CCACGCTGCTCAAGTACCTGGCGAGCCTGCACAAGACCCGCTTCGTTTCCACCGAGAAGCTGTCCAAGGCGGACATCGACCGCTTCACGCTCGACCGCGTTCCGAAGAAGCTCGCCGAGCGCGAGCTCGTGTTTCCCGTCTTGTTCGACGGCAAGGCGAACGTGCTCAGCGTCGTCACGCCGGACCCCGACAACGCTCCGGCGTTGCACGACGTCCAGCTCGCGTCCGGCGCCAAGGAAGTCAGAGCTTTCGTCGCGCGGCCACGCGCCGTCAAAGCCGCCATCGCCAAGGCCTACAACGGCGACATCCACGCCTTCGCCACCCTCGACAGCAGCGCGCATCAACAGTTCACGGCGATGCTCGACGTGTACGAGCGCAACCTGGTGAGCGAGGAAAGCATGACCGTCGCGCTCGCCAAGGAAGCCGTTGGCGGCAAAGAACGCGTCTTGACCAGCAACGAGCTCGAGCGCCCGCGCGCCAGCGCCGCGCACGGAGTTTCCGGCGACGCCTTCCTCGAGATGCTCAACGTGCTCGTCAGCATGATCGAGAACTCGCGTCCGGACCTCAGGGGCCATTCCGCCCACGTCGCCCGCTTGATCCGTAAGATTGCGGAGCGTATCGGCCTGTCCGAGGTGCAACGCGCCGGGCTGGTGACCGCGGCGTACTTACACGACCTCGGCAAGATGGGCGCCTACCACCTGACCGCGCTCAACGTCGCGGAGTACGAAGGACACCGCACCAGCGCGAACAAGCAGTACAAGGGACCGCTGCGCCTGATGGAAGCGGTTCAACTGCCACACGAAGTCACCAAGACCGTCGAGCACATGTACGAGCGCTACGACGGCAAGGGGTTTCCGGCGGGCGCGAGCGGCAAGGAAATCTCCCTCGGGGCCCGCCTCTTGGCGATCGCCGATACCTACGCCGACCTCACTCAGAACCCTCGAAACCCGTTTCGCAAGCGCTTGCGTCCGGTCCAGGCGTGCGAAGTACTGACCCGCTTCAAGGGCACCATCTTCGACCCGAACCTGGTCGACCTGTTCGAGCACACCGTCACCGGCGAAGACCTCAAGGCGCGGCTGCTCGCGAACCGGCACATGGCCCTCGTCGTCGATTCCGATCCGGAGGAAACGACGGTGCTCGAGCTGCGCCTGGTCGAACAGGGCTTCGAAGTCGTGCAGGCGCGCACCACCGATCAGGCGCTGAAAGTCCTCGAGCGAGGCGAGATCGAAGCCGTCATCAGCGAGATCGACGTCGAGCCCAGCGACGGCTTCGCGCTCCTCGGCGAGGCGCGCAAGCACCCGTGGGGCGCCAAGCTGCCGTGGGTGTTCGTTTCCAACCGCACGGGCCGGGCGGACGCCCAGCGCGCTTTCGAGCTCGGAGCCGCCGATTTCATGACCAAGCCGGTCAGCGCCGACCTGCTCGTTGCAAAGCTGAAACAAATCATGGAGCGCGAAGCGAAAGACACGGGCGCGCGGGGTGTCTCCGGCTCGCTCACCGAGATGGGCCTGCCGGACATGGTCCAGGTGCTGGCGCACGGCAGGAAAACCGGCTCGCTCAAAATCCGCGCACAGGGCGAAGCCGGAGAGATCCACTTCGTGCAGGGCAACATCTACAATGCCCTCTGGGCCAAGCTGCGCGGCGAGGAAGCCTTTTACGCCATGCTCGCGCTCACGGAAGGAGACTTCGTGCTCGAGCCGACTTTCGTGGCGCCGCAGCAAGTCATCGCCCAGAGCGCCGAAGCTCTGCTGCTCGAAGGCATGCGGAGACAGGACGAGGCCGGCCGTTAGCGCAGAGTTGCCTACCTCGTCGCCCTCGGTGCCGAGCGCACCCGCCGCTCGACACCGCGCTCGCCACCGAGAAGGTGCGAACACTTGAGCAGAGGTCGGACGAGCTCCGATAGATCGGGCTTCGCAAACCGGCCGGGGCGGGACGCGCCCGCTTTTGTGGTTACTTCGGCAGCCTTTCGGCCGCTGACCTGTGGTAAGCTCTTCGATTCCAAGGTTCCGGTGAGGGCAGATGACGCCTTCCTCCACGCTGCTCGGCTTCAATAACAACGTTCGACACCGGGGACGTATCTTCCATATTCAAACGGAAGACTCGGGCGCGAAGTATCCGCGAATCGTGACGCATCTGTTTGCCGACGGCGGTCGCATCATCAAGACTACGCGCACCGACTACGCCGAGCACGTCGGCAGCAGCGAGATGGCGAAGGTCGTGCAGGCGCTGATGAAGGAGCAGCACAAGGCCATGTTCATCGCGCTCCGCGCCGGTGAGCTCGACGAGCTCGTCGATCAGGTCGTCAGCGCGGCGGAGTCCGGGGCCCCGACTTCCGCCGCTACGTCCTCTTCGCTCCGCGCCGTCCCACGCAGCGCGAGCTCGAACCCACAGGCCGGTCCCGTCTCCGCGCGGCCGAGCGCTCGCTCCCCGCGCAAGCGCGGTGCAAAGTCCGAGCCTCCGCGGCCCGTCGTTCCCGGCCGTTACGCTGCCGCGCGTCCGCCGGCTATCTTCAGCGACCCCGCGCCCGGCCGCAGCCTCTTCAGCGACGGGCTCATCAGCGAAAAGTCCCTCGACGAAGTCATCCTGAGCTACCTCGCGGACGACCTCGACGTCGCCGACAACAAGTAGCCTTCGCGCGGCGCTGCGCTCGCCTTGATCCCGACCTTGGCGCGTGCCAACCTCCGCCGCTTCTCGGCGAGGTAGCCAAGCGGTTAGGCAGCGGTTTGCAAAACCGCCATACGCCGGTTCGAATCCGGTCCTCGCCTCCGGCTCTGGGCGGAGCCCACTCGCTGCCGAGCTCGTACGGAACTGGGGTTCTTGGGCGTGTGCGCCCTCTATCCCCCTTCTCCCGTCGTCCCGCTGCACGCCGCGCACGCGTCGCCGCATGTCATGACGTTCACCATGACCGGCAAGAGCTCGACGATTTCGAGCGTCGTGGCGCAGTAGTTTTCGACGTCGTCGCCGAATTGGGCGTCGCGGCCCTGTTCGTAGCAGGCGGCCCATTCCGAGCATTCTTCGTCGCCGCGGCAAGCCGCGAGCGCTGCGCAGCAGGTTTCCGAAAGGCAGATGCTGCACGAGTGATCGATGGGGCCGCACATGGCGGCGCCGCCGCTGCCACCAC
>DASWGX010000641.1:0-2888 GCA_036393455.1 Polyangiaceae bacterium | reverse complement strand
GGAAGAATCGTTGAGCGCGCTCAGCGAGATCGAGGGCGTGGACGAAGATCTCGCGCGCAACATGTACAGGCTCGGCTTTCGCGCGCTCGAGGAGATCGCCGAGGCCTCGCCGGAGGAGCTCGCGTCGATCGAAGGCGTTGGCGACGCGGAGCAAGCGTTCGGGCTCAAGCGTGACGCGGAAGCGACGATGGAACGGCTGCGCCACGATCGAATTCAGAGCGCGACGCGCCGCGTGGAGCCGCTCACGGAGCGCGAAAAGCTGCGGTTCGTGCGCGGCGTCGGCCTGCGCACCCTGCAATTGCTGGAAGAGGCAGGGTACAAGCTCGTCAACGATCTGGTACGGGAAGACCCGGACAGGCTCGCGATCCGCACCGGCCTCGGCATCAAGAAGGCGCGCCAGGTTCAGCAGGGAGCCGTGGAGTTTTTGAAATCCGAATGGCAGGAGATCCAGGCTGCACGCGAGCAGTGGCTGGCCGAAAACGCGGCCGCTCTCGCCGCGGAAGCCGCCGCCGCGGAAGCCGCCGCCGCGGAAGGCTCGGGGAGCGACGCCACCGAATCATGACGACGACCCGGCAAGAGACGCAAAACGCCCAGCGAGAACCGGAGCGCACCTGCGCGGCATGTCGCCGGCGTGCGCCGGCGAGCGAGCTCTTGCGCTGGGTACTCGATGCGGATCGAACTCCCTCGGTCGATCTGGAGCGCCGCCGTCCGGGCCGGGGCGCGTGGCTGCATGCCACGCCGTCGTGCCTCGCCCTGGGACCGCGCGCGCTTCGGCGGGCGTTCAAATCCGACGTTTCCATTTCCGGAGCCGCCTTCGACGAGCGGCTGCGGCGGGCGTCGAATGCGCGTTTCGCGACGTTGCTCCGGCGCGCGCGCCGCGCCGGAGCGGTGCGGGCGGGCGAGGTGGCCGCCGAGCGCGCCATGACCGGGGGCGAAGGAAAGTTGCTCGTCGTGGCGACCGACGCTTGGGAGCTCTCGGGTCGGCCGTGGGTTCGAGAAGCCGTTGCCCGGGGTGCTGCGGTGGCATGGGGCCGCTCGACGGAGGTTCCCGGCGAGTTTCCCGGCCTCGGCGAGCAGGTGCTGGCCGTGCTGGACGAGCGGCTGTCACTCGCGCTATCGCGCGTACCCGCGCTCGGCGGGCTGCCGGCTGGAGCGCCCGCGGAAAGTTTGAACTCGGAGGTTGGATGAGCAGCAAAGTGCGTGTCTACGAAGTGGCCCGGGATTTGGGCTTGGACAACAAGAAGCTGGTCGCCCTGCTCCAGTCCGTAGGCGCGTCGGAAGTGCGCAATCACATGAGCGCGATTGCGCCGGAGGTCGTGGAGCGCGTCAAACGTCAACTGGAGAAGCAGAGTACCCAGGCCGTGGTCGAGGAACGCATCGCGCCAACCGTGATCAAGCGCCGCTCGGTACAGCGCCGCGCGCCGGTCGAAGCGCCTTCCACGCCGAGCGCCGCGCCGATCTCCGCGCCGCCCCCGAGCGCTCGGCCTCGCCCCTCCGAACCGAGAGCGCCCCAAGTCTCGGCACCGCCGGCTGCACCCGCTCCTCCGAACCAGGCGCCGGCCGCCGCGTCTGCGCCGCCGAGCGCGGCTCCCGTTTCGAGCCCGCAGCCGTCCGCTGTTTCGGTCCCCTCCGCACCGCCCGTTTCCGCGCCCGAGCTGGCGAGCGCGCCCGTGCCGTCGAACGCGCCCGTTACGTCTGCGCCGCGCATCGAGCCGGTGCGCGAGCCGGAAAACCGCCCCGCGCCGCAGCCGAAAACTGGTATCGAAATGTGGGAAGGGCGTCCCGGTGTTCCGATGCCGCAGGTGCCGCGCGGCGGTCCAACGCCGCGGCGCGTCCAGTACGACGCCAAGGGTGGCGCCGCGCCGGCGCGCCCGCGCGGCGGGCCGATGATGGGCGGTCGGATGGGGCGCGGCGCGTTGCGGCACCGCGGGATCGGCTCGCTCGGACGCGCCAAGGGCACCGGCCAGGCCGTCACGCAGGAGCGCTCCGCGCACAAAAAAGTCGTGCGCATCGAGGAGAGCATCGGGCTGCAGGCGCTTGCCGGACGCATGGGCGTCAAGGCGGGAGAGGTCTTGATGAAGCTGATGAGCCTGGGGCTCACCGGCGTGAACATCAACAGCACCCTCGACGCCGACACGGCGAAAATCGTCGCCGGAGAGTTCGGCTGGGAAGTCGAAGACGTCGCTCTCAGCGAGGAGGCTCAGCTCGTCGCTGCCCAGGGACTGGAGCAGCAGGTCGAGGAGGGCACGGAGTTCGAGTCACGGCCTCCCGTCGTGACCGTCATGGGTCACGTCGATCACGGCAAGACGAGCCTGCTCGATCGAATTCGCAAGACGAGCGTGGCCGAAGGCGAGGCGGGAGGTATCACGCAGCACATCGGTGCGTACTCCGTGGACACGCCGCGCGGGAAAATCACGTTCCTCGATACTCCGGGCCACGAGGCGTTCACGGCAATGCGCGCGCGCGGCGCCCAGGTCACCGATGTGGTCATCCTGGTCGTCGCGGCCGACGACGGCGTGATGCCGCAGACGCTCGAGGCCATCAACCATGCCAAGAGCGCGAAGGTGCCGATCGTCGTCGCGGTCAACAAGGTGGACAAGCCCGACGCCCAGCCCGAGCGCGTGCGCCGGGAGCTCAGCGAGCAAGGTCTGGTTCCGGAAGACTGGGGCGGCGACACGCAGTTCGCCGACGTGAGCGCGGTGACCGGCCAGGGTGTCGACGCGCTGCTGGAGCAAGTCGCTCTGCAGGCGGAGCTCCTCGAGCTCAGGGCCGCCATCGACAAGCCGGCCACCGGCGTCGTGGTCGAGGCGGAGCTCGATCGCGGGCGCGGTCCGGTCGCCACGATCCTCATCACCGAAGGAACGCTGCACCGCGGTGACGTCCTTCTG
>DASWGX010000640.1:0-4018 GCA_036393455.1 Polyangiaceae bacterium | reverse complement strand
CGCCGAATCGATGGCACCCACGAGCTCCTCCAAAATGTCGGCGGCGTGATCGCCGTTCGCGCGGGTTCCGTCAGGCCCCAGGTCCGCCGATCTGCTTGAGCTGCTCGAGCAGCTGCTGTCCCGTCTCCAGCAGACCCGTCTTTTCGGCTCCGGGCGTATTGTCGCCCCGGAGCACGTCCTCGAGCTTGCCGACTTCCTGCCGCAGCTGAATCAATACGCCCGACGGACACACCGCACTCTGACTCGACGGCTCGACCGGGATGACCTTGGGATCCCCACCCATCGGCTCGCCTTTCATGTAGCGCTCGAGGGACACCGTCTTGTCGCCGTCCTTGAACTGAAACTTGTCCGGCCAGCTGTAGGGCTTGCCGTCCTTGCCCTTTTCTTCTTTCACGGGGAAGGCCTCGGGCAGCATCTGCATCGTCGCCCACGGGCCGTAGGGGCCGTTGTCCACGTAGAGCGACCAGCGCACTTTCGGCTTCGTCGCCTGCTCCAGGAAGTCCATGATGCCGGCTTTGCTACCGCTGAGCACGCGCTGGAGCTTCGACTTTTGCTCGTTCGCGTCGGTCGCCCCGCCGGCAAACTGTATCAGCATGTTGACGACCTGGGGCTTGAACAGACCGATACCCTTGCTGGTGAGATTCGAGCCGTCGAAGGGGATGTTGATGCCGCCGAGCTTCGAGACTTCTTCCTCGGGATACTTACTCTCGGACAGCTTCTGTTTGGCGCTCTTGAGCACGTCCGCCAGCTGCTCGATCTGCGCGTTGGCGTCGTCGACTTCCTTGACCAAGAGGTCCGCCCCTTCGAGCGCGATGTCTTGACGCTTGCCCCGCTCGGACCCGCTGCCGAGCGCGAAGCCCAAGATGCCGCCCACGATGGCCGTAACGATCGCCAGGGCCATGATGCGCGAGCGGCCCTTCTTCTGGGCGTGCAAGACCTCGTCGCTGAGCTCGACCTTGATGGCCTGGGGCTCCGCGCGCATCGGCGCTTCGTGAGCGCTGATCGAGGCGTAGGGGTCGGAGGCGTCCACGCGCGGCGCGGACGGCCCCGGGATGCCGGCGCCAAAAGGAGGAGGAATGACGCTCGAGGAAAGCGCCGAAGGAACGCTGGGCTTGGGAATCCCAACGGGCGGCGGCACCGAGCCACCGACCCCCATCACCGTCTTTTTGCCGAGGCGGGCCTTCAGGTCGATCTTGGGTTTTCTGTCGTCGGCCATCTGAGTTTTCGCGGGCGGAATGTGAGCCTGACACCGCGGTGGCGCTCAAACTTCCGACCGCGACGGCTGCGGCACACTAGCGGCGTGCCTGAGTCCGGGCAAGATTGAAAATGCACCCACCCTGCAACGCGGGCGACCCGGCCCGAGCGCCGCTTCCGCAGGCGAAGGGCTTCGGAAGTCTGCTCCAGAAAACGCCGAAACCTGGCGAGTCGCACCTCAGGCCCTGATTGACCGGCGAGAAGCTGGGTGCGACGCTCTGCCACGTGAAGCGCGTGATCGTCATCGACAATTACGATTCGTTCACGTTCAATCTAGTCCAGTACCTGCTCAGCCTCGGGGCACAGTGTGACGTCCGGCTGAACGACAAAACTACCGTCGAATCGATAAGTGAGAGCGCTCCCGACGGGATCTTGTTGTCGCCGGGACCCGGCACTCCCGACGACGCCGGCGTCACGCTCGAAGTGATCCGGAGCCTCTGCAACCGCATCCCGATGTTGGGCGTTTGCCTCGGCCACCAGGCGATCGGACAGGCTTTCGGAGGCCACGTCGTGCGAGCCGGCCGGCTCATGCACGGCAAGACGTCCCTGATCGAACACGACGGTCGCGGCGTTTTCGGGGGTCTGCCTTCGCCTTTCGAAGCCACGCGCTACCACTCGCTCATCGTCGAGCGCGACACACTGCCGGGCATGCTCGAGATCTCAGCCGCCACGGCCGAGCAAGAGCTGATGGGGCTACGGCACCGCGAGCTTCCGCTCGAGGGTGTGCAGTTTCACCCCGAGTCCATCCTGACCGAGCACGGCCTCGGCTTGATGCAGAACTGGTTGGAAAGCCTATGACAGTACCTTTCAGGGCCGCCATCACCGGGTTGCTTTCGGGTGAAGGCCCGACACCCGAAAGCGTGCGCGGCGCCTTCGGGAGCATCCTCGCGGGAGTCTGGACGCCGGTTCAAGTCGGCGCGTACGTCGTTGCGCTGCGCCAGAATGGCGAGTCGCCCGAGGTGATCGCGGCGGCGGCGCGGGCCATGCGCGACGCGATGGTCCGCGTCGAGCACGGCTTCCCACGTTTGCTCGACACCTGCGGTACGGGCGGCGACGGCTCGGAGAGTCTGAATCTCTCGACCGGGGCCGCCATCATCGCCGCGGCGTGTGGAGCCCCGGTCGCCAAACACGGCAACCGCGCCGCGACGAGTCGGGCCGGGAGCGCGGACGTTCTCGAAGCCCTCGGAGTGCGCCTCGACGTGCCGCCGGAGCGAGCCGCGGACGTTCTCACCGAAGCCAACATCGTATTCATGCCGGCCCAGGCCCACCACCCGGCCATGCGCCACGCGGCGCAGGCTCGCAAGGAGCTTGGCGTTCGCACCATTTTCAATTGCCTCGGTCCGCTGGCGAACCCGGCCGGCGCCACGCACCAGTTGGTCGGCGCGTACGCCGACTCGCTGCGCTCGGTCATGGCGGAGACGCTCGCGTCGCTGGGCACGGAGCGGGCATGGGTCGTACACGGTGAGGACGCCCTCGACGAAGTCAGTCCGTGCGCGCCGACGCGCGTCACCGTGCTCGCTGGCGGCAAGCTCGACGAAACCGTGGTCACCCCCGAAGACTTCGGGCTCCCGCGGCTCGAGCGCGAGGCCATCCGCGGCGGCGATCCCGCGTTCAACGCGGACGTGCTGGCCCGGGTGCTCCGGGGTGAAGCACATCCGGCCGCGGACGCGTTTGTGCTCAACGCGGCGGCCGCGCTGGTGGTCTTCGACGGCGACGCACCGCGAGACGCCGCGCGGCGCGCTCGCGCCGCGCTCGCGAGCGGCAAGGCCTACGCGACGCTCGAGGCGCTCAGGGCTGCAACCGCGAAGATTCATTAATTAAATATTAGCAAGGGACGCCTGCTGGCCACCGACAGCTCTGCTGGCCAGGGGACGCGGCGCGGCGCGAGACCGCCGCAAAAATTTCGAGACCGCCGATTCCCGCGCTACGTTGTGCGACACCGTGAGCCTGCACACCGAGCTCGACGCCTTTCTGGATCACCTCCGGGTCGAGCGTGCGCTCTCCCCGAACACCCTGGCCGCCTATTCCGCGGACCTCGTGAAGTTCGTGCGCTTTGCAGAGCGCCGCGGACTATCCCGCGGGCGCGACCTCGACAAGCAGAGCGTCAGCGACTGGCTGAGCGAGCTCAAACGGAGCGGCCTGGGTCCGCGCAGCGCCGGCCGCCATCTCTCGGCGCTGCGCAGCTTTGTGCGCTTTCTGGTCAAGGAGGGCGAGCTCGCCGACGATCCGACGCGGCTCGCGGCCAGACCCCGACTGGGCCGCCGCTTGCCGCGAACCCTGAGCGAGCACGAGCTGGTTCGACTGATCGAGGCGCCCGACGACGCGACGGCGCGCGGCCTTCGCGATCGCGCCATGTTGAGCTTGGCGTACGCGGCGGGTTTGCGGGCGAGCGAGCTCGTAAATCTGAAGCTCGGCGATGTCGACTTGAAGCGCGGCATCGTCGCGGCCTTTGGCAAAGGTCAGAAGCGACGCCTGGTGCCGCTAGGAGAAGTGGCTCTCGAGCATCTCGGCGAGTACCTCGCCGTGCGCGGCGAGCCGAGGCCCGCGCGCCGTGCGCGGCGGCCTGGTGCGATCAAGAGGAGTCCCCAAACGGCAGCCCTGTTCGTTTCGCCTCGCGGCGGCCATCTGACGCGGCAGGGGTTCTGGAAGATCGTACGCCAGTATGCGAACGCCGCGGGTCTCAGGGGTCCGGTTCATCCCCACAAGCTCCGCCATTCCTTCGCCACACACCTTTTGGCGGGCGGCGCGGATCTGCGAAGCGTCC
>DASWGX010000639.1:0-9886 GCA_036393455.1 Polyangiaceae bacterium | reverse complement strand
CGGCCACGACGACACAGGTGCAGAGCAAGCCTCGTACCAAGTGGCCGCCGCTCCGAACCTAGTGGTGCCGAAACGCGTTGGACCGGGAATTGCCTGGAAGAATGCGCTGCGAACGCCCGCGTAGAGCTGGCGCACGCGGGTCAACCAGGAGGTACGGCAATGCTGGCGCAAGATTTCATGACCGCACACGTCCACACGTGCTCCGCGGAGGATACGTTCGAGCACGCCGCCAAACTCATGTGGGAGAACGATATCGGCTGCGTGGTCGTCACGGACGTCGATCGCCGGCCGGTAGGCGTCATTACGGATCGGGACATCGCCATGGCTGCGTACACGCAGGGGGTCCGGCTGAGCGACGGGCGGGTGGCCACGGCGATGAGCAGGCACGTCGTGGCTTGCTCCGTCAGAACGCCGGCCAGCGAGGTCGAGCACCTGATGCAAGCCGCGCAGATTCGCCGCGTTCCCATTGTGGACGCCAGCGAGCGCTTGGTCGGCATCGCAACGCTGGGCGACCTGGCGCGCGCGACTCAGGCGACGCCGCTGAATCTTCCGGCCGCCCCGGGGATCGCGAAGACGCTCGCCGCCGTTTCGAAGCCGCGCATGCCCAGCGCCGCCCCGCGCGCGGCGTAAACGCCGCGCATCGCCGAGTCCGAGAGGGGGAAGCGAGCGGGGCGCCGTGACACGCGAAGGCACGACAGCCACGTGCCCGCAGGATTGGGGCTCGGGAATCCGCGCACTTTTTTCTGGCGGGCATCCCCCTCGCGCAAGGCTTTCGGGACAGCGAGAGGAGATCGGCCTTTGTCGACCGGGCACGGAGCTTGCTCGAAGCAGGGTGTCACATGCTCCTCACGCAATCCCAAGAGCGTTACGCACGCGAGGCGCGCATCCTGGCACACCACCTGCGACGAACGTGGGAGCCGAGCACACCCCCGTCGCCCGCCGCTCCGGAAGCGGAAGCGCATACGTCGTCGCAGGCCCGCCCGGAGAGCGCAATGCCTCAGCGCTCGACCCCGGACCGCGCAACCAGGACGAGCGAGTCATCGCCGTCCGTGCCGAAGCGCCGCGACAAGTAGTCCGCAATCGCGATCGGATGCGCCCGCAGCAAGATCGGTCTTTCGTCGAGCGACGCTTCCGACGCAATGCCGTCGCTGTACATCACGAGAATGCCATCGGAGCTCGGCGTGACCCGGACGTCGCTGAGGCCGAGCCGATCGGCGGGCGTCACGCCGAGCACGCAAGCGCGCGCGCCGAAGCCCTTGACGCCTCTTGGCGATATGAGCCACGTCGCGACGTTACCGGCGCTGGCGTGCTCGATGGTGCCGGAGCCGAAGTTCCAGCGGGCGCAAGCGGCCACCGCGCCGCGCGTCGCGCGGAGGCGTGTGTGGCATTCGGCCAAGGCCGTGCTCGGAGCCGCGCCACGAGCGCGCTGCACCGTACCGACGACCGCGCTCGCCGCGGTGCGAGCCACCGGACCGTGTCCGAGACCGTCCGCCACACACAACGTCAGAGTGTCCGCACCGCGCTGGATCAAGGCGTCGTCCCCGCTCTGCGACTCGCCGCGCTGGGACCGAGCCACCACGGCGGCTTCGCTCTGCACCGGCACCGGCGCTGCGAAGATCCGCGCTGAAACGCAGGCCTCTTCGTCATGGCGAACGTCGACGTCGGTTTCGTCGGCGAGGCGCAATGCCGGATCCCAAACGGCGCCGCTCGAGCCCGCTTCAACCGGACGGCCATAGAGCGCCACGAGCTCGAGTCCGAAAATACCCAGGCGTTCGACGCGCCGCAACGCGAGCCGAGCGTACGCGTTCGGCGCGTGCTGCTGTACCGCGAGCGAGTCGGCGAGCTCCGAGAAGCGTTCGACTCTGGCGCTGTCGAACGCGCACTCCGCCGCTGCGCGCCGGGCGCTCTCGTGGAACGCGGCGAGGCTGGCGCCGTCGCAGAGCGCGGATACTTCCGCCGCCTCGAACCAGCGCTCCCTCAATAGCGTGCCCATTTCACGATCGTCACCGCGGTACCTCGAGGTCGCGCGGTTTCGATCGCGAGGTCGTCGACGAGCCGGCGACTGCCGGAGAGCCCGAGCCCGAGCGACTGCCCCGTCGACCCGCCCTCGAGCGCGTGGCGCATGTCGGCGATTCCGGGACCTTGGTCGCAGAACGCGGCACGAATCCCCTTGCGCGTGCCGTCGGAGATCTGCTCGAGCACCGCGTGCCCGCCGTGCCCGTGACACCACGCGTTGCGCGCGAGCTCGGAGGCCGCGGTCGTCACCGCCGCGGCGGCGAACGGATCGAAGCCGAGGGTCTCCGCGAGCTCACGAACACGCGACCGCACCACGACGACGTCTCGCTCATCACGAATCGGCAGCCGTTCGACGGACAGCGTGCGCGGAGCCGGCTGCATCTACGCCGATGAGCTCCCGTGACCCCGCGAAAGGAGCCCCAGCCCCGCGTCGACGTCGAGCGCCGTGCGCACACCGCTCATGGTGTAGCCCATGCGGACGAGCGTGGCGGCCACTTCCGGCCGCATGCCGACGATGACGGTTTCGGCCCCCATCAGGGAGGTCATGCGCGCGGTTTCGGCGAGCACGCGCGCCACATAACTGTCGACGATGTCGAGGCCGGAGATGTCGATGACCAACCCCGCCGCCCCCTGGCGCTCGATGGTCGCCAGCATGTCGGCCTGAAATGCTTCGGCCAGACGGTCGTGCAAATCCACTTCCACGGTGACGAGCAGGGTGTCCTTGATGCGGAGAATCGGAATCGGGTTGCCGGACCTCACCCCGCCACCTCCTGGATCGTCTTTCCTACGATGCTGAGCGCGAGCTGGATGCCATCGGCCAGCCGGCTCTTGGTGTGCATCGTGGACACGTCGACACCGAGTTGGACCATGGTTCGCGCCACGCTGGCACTGATGCCGGTGAGCACGGTCTGCGCGCCGAGCAAGCGCACCGCCGCCGTGGTTTTCAGCAAGTGGTCGGCGACGCCGGTGTCCACCACCGGAACACCTGCGATGTCGAGAATGACGACGCGGGCTTGCTCCTCCACGACGCGCAAGAGCACCGCCTCCATGACCCGCTCCGAGCGCTTCGCATCGAGCGCGCCGACGAGGGGCAGCAGCAGGACGCCCTCATGCACGGCGATGACCGGCGTCGAAAGCTCCCGAATCGCGGCGCGGTGGCGGTCGAGGCTGTCGAGGTACGCCGCGATGTAGGTATCGATCGCGAGCGTCATGTCGAACGTGACCATCTTGTGCACGCTCTCGAACGCCGCCTCGCGCTCCTCGGGGCTCGGGATTTCGTCGTGCAGGCGGTGATGCAGGAACCACAGGTAGCGCGTGTAGGCGCCGATGTACCACTTCGGCGCGAGACCGATGCGCTCGTGCGTCGTCCCGACGCGAAGCCGGTCCGCCGCGTAGTCCAGGTCGCAGCGCCCGGCGAAAAGACCCATGAAATACTCGTACTGGGCGCGCTTGGCTCGTTCCAGCGTCGCCGGATCCGGGAACATGGCCCGCGTCTCTTCCTGCGAGAGAAGAACCCGATAGAAATCCTCGATCACTTCGCTGGTGTGCTTTTCGGCGATCGGGCGCAGCGAGGCGAGGCGCTGCAGATCTTCGTCGTGCAAACCGACGAACGCCCGACGTATCGAAAGCTCACGCTCGTCGAGCTTCAAGGCGACCATGAAATCCATGAGCAAGCTCCAGGTTTCTCGGAAAATGTGGGGAACAACGGTCGGCCCCCGCGGGCGAACCGGTCTCGACCCATGCCGTGTATCACAACCCCGATTGGGGAACAGAGCGTGAACTCTACCTTGACTCCCAACGTCCGCGCAGCATGATCCTGGCCGCTGCCGTTGCTCTGCCTGCTTCTCTTGCCTTCAGCTAGGCAATTCGCGTTCCAAGGTTTGGCCGTGCAAAGTCCAGAAGCGCTACTGATTCGTTTCGCTCGCCTGGTGTCAGCGGCGACCTCACCCGAGCAAGTGCTCAGCCTGTTGGCCGACGCGTCCGTCGAGCTAGTCGGGGCGGACGCCGCAGCGGTATTTCGCGTCCGGGCCGACGGCACGCTCGCTCTGGCGGAGGTGCGGAATCTGCCCGACGGGCTCACCGGGCTGGATCTCCAGGCCGACGCCATCGGTTCGGAGCTGGGCGAGGACCTGCGCAAAGCCAGCGGCCGGGACTTTGCCCGGGCGGTGACACTCCCGCTCGTCGGCAGCGGAGGCCTGTTCGGCGCACTGGCCGCCTTGTTCGAGCGGCACTGGGACGACGCATCGCATACCGTCCCGCTGGCCAATGCACTGGCGGACCTCGCGGGCAGCGCGCTCTCGCAACTCGCGGCGTACACCGAGCTGAAGCGGAGCTACGACGAGCTCAGAGCGTCGCGCCAGGCGCTGGAGCGTTCGGAGAAGCTGAGCGCGCTCGGACAGATGGCGTCCGGCGTCGCCCACGATCTGAAGAACATCCTGCACCCCTTGACGCTCAACCTCGCGCTGCTTTCGGAGGCGAGCTTCGACGAGGAAACGAAAGAGATCATCGATGACATGCGCACCGCGCTCAAGCGCGGCTCCGACACGGTGACACTGCTCCGAGACTTCGCGCGGCAAGCTCCGGTCTCGGGCGCGGGCGCCGTCGATCTCGACAGCGTGGCGCGCGAAGCCGTTCAGCTCTGCCGCCCGCGTACGCTGGAGCGCCGGCCCCCGGTTTCGCTCGAGCTCGAGCTCGCCGCGCCGCCCCCGGTGCGCGGGCATGGATCCGAAATCCTGTCGGGCGTCGTCAATCTGATCGTCAACGCGATCGACGCCGTCGATGGCGGAGGCACCGTACTCCTCAAGACTTCGGCGGCGGAAGCCGGCGGCCAAATCGAAGTGCTCGACGACGGCCCGGGCATGCCGCCCGAAGTCGAAGCTCGCGTGTTCGAGCCCTTCTTCACCACGAAGGGCGACCGCGGCACCGGCCTCGGTCTTCCGATGGTTTACGCGATGGTCTCGCGCTGCGGCGGGAGTGTTCGCCTGAAGACGGCGCCCGGAGAGGGAAGCTGCTTCACGCTCACGTTTCCCGCCGCGGAAGCTCCGTCCTGACACGAACGTTCGGAGCTTGCAAGACGCGTGTAGCGGCCGCTACTGGCTGCCGAAGCTGATGCCGGCCTTCGCTCCGGCTTTCAGTCCGGTGCTCGTCCCGGTCTTGGCGGTGCCGCCCGAGCTCGCTTCCTTGTTCACGCTAACTTTCACGGCGGGCTTTGGGACGTTCACTTTCGCGGCAGCCTGCGCCTTGACGGCGGCGTCGGCCTTCGCCTTGGCGGCGGCTGCAGCGTCGGCTTTCGCCTTGGCGGCGGCATTCGCTCCGGCGGCGAGGCTCGCGCCGGCCTTGGCCTTGAGGCTGGGGGGCTCGATGTCGAGCTTGGCGCCCGCCGCGGCTCCGGCTTTGACGTCGCCGGCAAGCTCGGCGCCCGCGCCGAGACTCGCGACGGCCTTCAGCGACTGTGCCGCGCCGAAGTGACTCTTACCGCCGGCGGAAAGCGCGATTCGGATCGGTTGTGCGGCGAGGTCGAGCTTCCCCGAAAGCTTGCCGCGGTAGCTCGCGCTCGGAGCGTCCCACCGGCACGCAACTTCACTGCCGGCGCCGACCCCGAGCTTCACGTCGATGTCGCCGTCGGTGTGGGCGTTGCCCGAAGCGTCGAATACGTACACCGCTACGGCATCGCCCGCGGCTACGAGCTCCACGCCGAAGTCGCCGGCCACGATGACGCTGCCTTCGTGGGCGGCGGCCGGCGTCAGCGCAACGCGAGCGAGGCCGCCCACGCTCGCCTTCCCATCACGGACAAGGGTGAGCTCGACGGGCCCCGGCTCGAGCTTCGCGCCGGCATCGAGCTTGCCGGAGAAACACGCGCGCGGCCCGTCCCAAGAAAGCTCGAGCTCCCGTTGCCTCTTGCCCGAAAAGCGACACTTTGCATGAGCGGCTGCGTCGACGGACGCTCCGTTCACGTCGCTGACGAAGGCCAGAACCTCACCGTCGGGGCGAGCGACGAGCTCGGCGCTGTAACGACCCGCACCGAGCACGGTCCCGCCGAACCGCGGCTCTTCGAGCAGCGCGTATTCGGCGAGCTCCGCCGTCGCCGTCTTGCCGCCGAGCGTCAAGGAAACGCTGGCGGGCTCGGATACGAGCCGCGCTTTCGCGCCGGTGCTGCCGTGGAAACAATCGCGCTTTTCGTCCCAGCGAAGCTCTACCTCCGGCTTCGCGCCTCCCTCGGCCCGGAGCCTCGCGACGAGCCCGACGGACTCGGGCTCGCTCACGCGCTTTCCTTCGCCGTCGAACACCAAGGCTCGGACATCGCCCGTCTCGTGCACGGCGAGCTCGACGTGGTGGTCCCCGACGAGCGCGAGCTTCCCGCCGAGCTCGGGCCGCGGCGCGGTGGCATCGGTTCGGGCTTCGGGGTCCGTCTGCGCGGCCTCGGCGGCGACGGGCGCGGCGCCTTCGACGCCCGCGGCAGAGGGCGCGGCGGCGTTGACCGCGTCCGCGGCCTCACCCTTGCAACCAGAGATGCAACCAGAGATGCAACCAGAGAGTACGAGTACGAGCGCGCTCAACACGACGGCGTTGTTTCGCATGTGGATACCTCCAAGCGCTCGAGTATGGTCTTGCGAGCCCGGCTGTCAGTTCGACAAATGTACTCAATTGTCAGCGCGCGCCGCCGCGCTTTACAACCGGCGCGCAAGTTCACGAATTACGGCGACTTGCCGCGCCGCACAATGCCACACGAAGACCGGCTCGCTCCGCCGGGAAGGGAGCGCGGCTGGAGACTGGCCGCTCAGAGGGAGGCGCGCGCGCGTTCGCCGATGAGCTCTTCCAGGGCGACCCAGACGCTTCTCATCGTTTCGTAACGCTGATCGGGCTCGGCAGCGAGCGCCTTTTCCAGCCACGCGTCGATCGACGCGGGAAGGTCCGGCCTTTCGGCGTGAAGGCTCGGCCGCTTGCCGTTCTTCGCCCACTTCATCAGCTCCATCGGGTGCCGCAATGACGTCGGCATCTTCCCGGTGAGCGCGCGAAAAACGATCACGCCGAACGCATACACGTCGCTGCGGCCGTCGACGCTGTTGAGATTCCCCGCCCAGACTTCCGGCGCGATGTAGCTCGGCGTTCCCGCCACCATGCCGGCAGCCGTCAACTTCACGGCGTTCATCACTTTGGCCAAGCCGAAGTCCAGCAGCCGAATGCCACCGCCGTGCTCTCGGTCGATGATGAAAATATTGCTCGGTTTCAGGTCGCGATGGATGATGCCCTGACAGTGCGCGACCTCCAGCGTGTCGACGATCGGACGCAGGATCAAGAGCAGGTGACGCGGGCTCAGCCGCGCGCCCCGCCGTTCCAGGGCGCCGAGTAGCTGGTCGAAGTCTTGCCCGTGCAAGAGCTCCATCACCAAATAGTGCGTCCCGGAGCGCGTGCGCCGGAGCCCGTGGACGTGAACGGCGTGGGTTCCGCGCAGCTGCGCGGCGGCCATCGCTTCGCGCGCCAGCCGCTGCACCAGCTCCTCGCTGCTTCGGTTCAGGAACTTGACCGCGACGAGCTCGCGCGTGCGGAGATCTTCGGCGCTGAAAACGACGCCGTGTGCCCCTTCGCCGAGCTCCGTCAGCAGTCGATAACGATCGTCGATGGTTTCTCCGGGAGCGAGTTGCACCTCGATTTCATACCACGCCGTCGCAACGCGACCGGCTTGCGCTTACTCCGAATGGACCGTGTCTCGATGCGACGAAGGCGCCATGCCACAAGAGAAGCGGGCCATAAAACGACGAACGCCCTCACAAGAGAGCGCTCGTCCGCTTTGTCGTGCGGAAAGCCTACTCAGGCACCACCGGCACCGCCGGTGCCGCCGCTGCCACCAGTGCCGCCCGTTCCGCCGTCGCCGCCCGTTCCACCGTCGCCGCCCGTTCCGCCGGCTCCTCCCGAGCCGCCGGCTCCCGTGCTACCGCCGGAGCCCACCATCATGCCGCAGTCCGTGCCGCTGCCGCCGATGAGAGTCACGTCTTCCAGCGTCACGTCGACGGCGTAGGGCATCGCCGTCTCGGTCCACGGGAACTGCCACTGAAGTCCGACGACCTGGGCCGGCCCCGTCGCGGGATCCCAAACGGTCGGCGTACCGCCGGTAAGGTCGGCCCACATGACCGTGACCGGGCCGCCCGCCATGACGCTGGCGAGGGGCGCGATGCAGGAGCCGAACGGGTTCGTGTCATCGGTGGGAGTACAGGCGCCCTTACCGCTAGCCGGGTCGAAGCTCCACGGGAACGTGTCGTTGGTCTGAACCTGAAAGTCGACCAGGTTGCCCATTCCGGTGGTGCCGCTGAGCGTGAACATCACGCCCTGGACCGTAGAGAGGTTCGAGCACTTGTCGAACCAGAGCCCGAAACCGTGACCGTAGCCCGCCACCATGCCGGAAACGTGGATGCCGTCCGTGCTCGTGTCGCGCGTGATACCGCTTCCGAACACCGTCACGCCGCCGATGTAGTCGCCGTTGCCCCAACTCGCCATCGTCGAGGTGGAAAACTCCGTATACGAGTCGCAGGTCGGTGCGACGCCGGCGCACGCGTTGGGGCCCGATGACCCGCCGGCTCCCGTCGTGCCGCCGGATCCGGTAGCCGCACCGCCGACGCCCGACGCCGTGGTCGTCGCAGCGGACGTGAAGCCTCCGGTGCTCGCCGCCGTGGTGGCCGCAACCGACGACGCCGTCCCGGTGCCGCCGCTTCCGCCGCTGCCGGTGCCGGAACCGGTTCCACCACCGTCTCCCGAGTCGCTCGAGCAAGCCACAACCAACAAGACCGCGGGAACGAGCATTGCGCTCCTGGGTGCCACCGTCCGCATTCCAAGCATGTGCGAAAACCTCCGGAACCTAAGTTGTCGAGACAGGCCACGCCGGCTAGTTCCGCTTTCCGCGCGGGCCCTAAGTCGAGGCGTCGAAGGCTACGCGACCGAGCTCAGTCTGTCCAGGCCCGAGGGGGCGCCCGGCGCCGGCCCCACCGAGCCCTGAGCACGGGCACTTCGAAGCTCGAAACAGCCCCGGAGCCATCCGAGCGGAAGCGTCTGTCTCTCCTCGGGCGCGCGCCTTTGGAAAGGACACTTCGAAACTGCGCGATTCAGCGCTTTTCGCACACGAACAGCGTAGCCGTCAGGGGCGGCAACTCGGCGTGGAGCTCGCCTCCCTCGAACGAGGCGCCGCTCAGCGCGCGCACCGCTGGAGCCTCGCGATCGATGCCGAACGTCCGCAGCTCGTTGCACCTCGCTCGAGCACCGACCTGGATACGTCCGTCGAACTTCTTCTGCTGGTCCTTGTTGACGACGATGATCGTGAGCCTCCCCGGCTGCTTCGAATCCGTGGCGGCAAAGATGGATGCAGCGTCGTCGTCCGAGCTCGTTGCCGTCACGGCCGTGTCTCCGAACGCTGCACCCTTGCCGTCGTAGTTGCGATAGAGCTTGAACGCCGCGGAGACGTAGGAGGGGAGCGCGTCCACGCCGGCGCCTTTGCCCCAATAGGTAGCGAGGTAGACGCCTTCACGTCCGAAAACGCCGAGCGCGTCCACCTGAGCCAAGCAGCCGGAAATATGCGTCGTCGCCCCGTAGTTGTACTCGGTCATCGCGAGCTTCGTGCCGGGATAGCGCTTGTCGATCTTCGACCGCAGCCACCCAATCAGCGCGATCGGTTTGCCCGTCTGCTCGGTGATGAAGCTCCTTTCCTTGTAGTCGGGGTCCCAAAGGCTGCGCGGAGCCTGAAGTCGAGCGTCGACGGTCTTCCGCGAGGCGTCTTCGAGCGTTATGCGCTTGGTTCCCCGCGCCTCCGGATACCAGTGCACGTCGAGAGCGTGGACGAGCCGCTTTCGGTGCTTCCTCTCGAGCGCGGCCATGGATGCGAGGA
>DASWGX010000638.1:0-1714 GCA_036393455.1 Polyangiaceae bacterium | reverse complement strand
CCCAGACCGTATCACGGCGGTTCGGCTCGTCTCGAGTTGCGCTCGAGAGGACCAAGTTCCAGTCGAGCTGGCCGCGGCCGAGCTCCTCGAAGCCGTGCTCGCCGCGGAGGATCCCGGTGGTGAGCGAGCGCGTCACGAAGGCGAGGCGCGGCGCGAATACGTCGATGTTACGGATGCGGTGGAACCCGGTGAGGTGCTGCGCCGAGTCGTCGGACAGTGTGGAACGAAGGCCGAGCAGAGAAAGGCGGTGATGTTTCCCCGGCTGATACGTCAAGCTGCCGAAGCCGCCCCAGCTCACCTTCTCGGTTCCGGTCGTGGCGCGGTAGTCCGTCTGCTCGGAGATGCCGCGCGGATCGCTGACGTCGAGCCTGTACAGGCGCAGCACCTCGTCGCGCCGCACGTCGTAGCTGCGTCCCCAGGCGACCGAGCCCACGGCGCCGAGCTTTTGCTCTTTCCCGAGCTCCCAGCCGTTGCCCGCGGTGAAGCGGGCACTGTGGTCGGGCGGCGTGAACTTGGTGCGCGTGCTCATCGTGGAATTGATGGCGCGTCCCTGTTCGGCGAGTTCTTCGTCGTCGACCGTGGTGCCATCGCCGCGCGGAAAGTTGCGGTCGAGTCGGTACTCCGGCACGCTGTCGGGAAGCGCGCGCGTGCCGTCGTCGACGCCTAGGAAGTCGAGCTTACCGCCGTTGTAAGTGAGCCGGTCGCGAAAC
Organism: Polyangiaceae bacterium; assembly: GCA_036393455.1. Classification (GTDB taxonomy): domain Bacteria; phylum Myxococcota_A; class Polyangia; order Polyangiales; family Polyangiaceae; genus DASWGX01. The sequence continues at coordinate 1,004 of DASWGX010000638.1, read as the reverse complement.
GTGGAGCTCGTATCGTAGGCGCCGCGCACCGAAACCTCGAAAAGCGGTTCGGTCGGGATCTCGCGCGTGTCGACACGAACCGAGCCGCCCGCGAAGTCGGCCGGCGCGTCGGGCGTGAACGTCTTGGCGATGGTCAAGCTATTGAGGACGCCCGTAGGAAACAGATCGAGCGGTACCGCGGCGCGATCGGGCTCCGGGCTCGGCAGCGGCACGCCGTTCAAGAGGGCGTTGGTGTAGCGTTCGCCGAGGCCGCGCACGAACACGAAGCGACCTCCCACTACGGTTGCGCCGACGACGCGCTGGGCGGCCTGCGCCGCGTCACGGTCCGTGCTCTTCGAGATTTCGCCGCGCCCGATCGAATCGCCGACCACGGTCGACTTCTGGCGCGCGAGCACGATGCCTTCGAGCGACGTCTTGTCCGCTTCCGCGACGACCTCGAAGACGTCCATGGCTTCGGTGTCCGGCGTGAGTTTGACGTCGATCCGAACCACTTGCCCCTCCGTGACGACGATGCCGTCGACGCGACCGGGCTTGTGAAGCTCGTACTGGACGCGCAGCGCGTACGTGCCGGGCGGAAGCTCGAGGCGAAAGCGTCCCTCGGCGTCGGTGAAGACCTGCCGTTTGCCGTTGACGACCGCCACCGGGGCCTCGATCAGCGTTTCGGCGTACTGAGTGTCGGTGACCACGCCCCAGACCGCTCCCTTGCCCTTGGGCGGAGGCCGAGCGGGATCGAGGTTTTCCGCCGGTGCCGCGCTTGGTTCCGTCCCGAAGGCGCTTTCGTCGCCGAAGGCGCTCTCGTCCCCGAAGGCGCTCTCGTCCCCGAACGAGCTTTCGTCGTCAGAGCCGCTCTCGTCGGCTTCGTCGTCGCTTTGCGCCACGCCCGCGCGCGGCCAAGGAAGAAGGAGAAGGGCAAGGAGCAGCCAGCGGCTTTTCGGTGTCATGAGTCTCGCGCCGAGTCACACCCGCGAAGGACTCGGGGTGGCTCGGTCGGGCGCGAGACTGCG
>DASWGX010000637.1:0-3185 GCA_036393455.1 Polyangiaceae bacterium | reverse complement strand
AGCTCGAACGGCAGGGGGTGGGTAAGAAGGTCGCCGCCGACATGTTCGGGCTCGCGCTCCGTTCGTATCAGCTCAAGGTTCAGCGGCTCCAAGAGTCCGCGAGTCAGGGCGGAACGACGCTCTGGGCGGCGGTGCGCGATTTCGTGGAGGAGCGCGGGCCGGTGACGCGGGCGAACATTCTCGCGAGGTTCGCCCGCGACGACGAGGCGAGCGTCGGCGGCATCCTGAACGACTTGGTGGAAAGTGGGCTCGTTTACCGCGCCGGGCGCGGTGCGGAGTCGGTGTTCCGCGCGATGTCGCGCGACGAACTCGCCGCGCTCGCCGGCGGGGACTCCGACGGCGCACGGGCGGCGCTGGTCTGGCTCGCGGTGTGCCGCGACGGGCCGCTCGGTCTGGAAGCCGCGGCGCAAAGCACGGGGCTCGGCCTCGAGGACGTCGGGGCCGCTATCGCGCGTCTCGTCGACGCCGGGCGCGTGCGTCGTGAAGCGAGCACGGCGGGCGAGGTTTTCAGCGCCGATCATTGTTTGATTCCGCTCGGCGACGACGCGGGTTTCGAAGCGGCGCTGCTCGATCATCATCAGACCGTGCTCAATGCCATTGCCGCCAAGATCGCTTCGGGTGCTCGCGCGAGCTCGGCGGACGACGCGATCGGCGGCAGCACGTATTCGTTCGAGCTCTGGCCGGGGCACCCCGAGGAGTCAGCCGTCGTCGGTTTGCTGAAGCGGCTGCGCGCGGAGGTCGCGAGTGTGTGGGACCGAACGCGCGCGCACAACGCGCTCGCGGCGCGCGCGGAGAACGGCCGTTACAACGTGAGCTTTTATCTCGGGCAGTGGGTGCGCCGCGACGACGAGGAGAAACAGGCGAAATGAAAACGGCGGTTCGAGTGGTGTTGGCTCTGCTTTTGGGGGCGCCGTGGTCCGGCTGCGCGGAGCCGAACAATCAAGGCGGCGATTCGCAAACCAATTGGCTCCGCGCGTGTACGAGCGACGCGGAGTGCGACGGAGAGCTTGCCTGCGTGTGCAACGTGTGCACGCGGGTGTGCAGCGCGGATGCGGAATGCGCGGGTCTCGACGGCGCGAGCTGCGCGCCCGCCTCGAGCACAGCCGCGCTCGCCCAGTGCGGCGACGCACCCGCGTCCGCGATGTGCCTGCCGGCTTGCGACACTGCGAATCCCTGCGCGGACGGCTTCGTTTGCTCGGCAGGAAGCTGTGTCCGCGAAGGTCCGAGCTTGCCGCCACTCTCCGGCGACCTGCTCGAGTTCTGCTCACGCTTCTACGCGGCCTTGTGCGATCACCTGGAGGCCTGTCAGTGCGACGCCGAAACCGTCGCCAATTGCCGCGCTACCGACCATTGCAGCGACAACGCGTTCTTAGCGCCGCTGGTCGACCCCGTTGCGACCGGCGCTCTCCTCTACGACGCGGCGGCGGCAGACGCGCTGATCGCTCGCCTGAGCGTGCTCGACGCGCCATGCGAGGGAGTCAATGTCGATCTCGGGTTCGACAGCTTCGACGTGCATTCGCTGGGCGGCGTGTTCATCGGCACGCGCGAAGCCGGGGAAGCGTGTTCGATCGCCGCGCAGCTGAAGCGCGGCGGTGTGAGCGATTGCGCAGAAGGCTCGCTCTGTATGGCGCAAAGCGACGGCTCGAACGCGTGCGTCGCCTTCGCCGCACTCGACGAAGCTTGCGATCCGGACCCGGACCCGGCTCGTGTCTGCCTGCTGCGACGGCCCGCGGACTCCGACGGCGAGTTCGAAAGCTCGACGTCGTCGCTCCGCTGCGTGGCGGACTCTTCGGGCAGCGGCGCGGGCGTTTGCCGGAGCGACCTCGCGACGGGCGAGGCCTGCAACCACTCCGAGCAGTGTGAGAGCGGGCGCTGCGACGTCGCTGGAGTCGACGACGGACTCTGCGCCGACAAGCTTCCGAACGGTCAAGCGTGCGAGTTTTCCTCGGATTGCGCCAGCGAGCGCTGCGGAAGCGATCTCGCGTGCGCCGATCCGCTCGCGGACGGCCAGACTTGCCTGAGCGACGCCGACTGCGAAGGCGCCTTCTGCGGAGCCTCCGGCAATTGCGAGGCGGCGCCCGCGCCGCTGTCGCTCGGGGCAACCTGCACGGAACATCGCGAGTGCGAAACGGGCCGGTGCTTTCGCGAAACCTGCCGGCCGCGCATTTGCGGTGATTTCCTGCCCGAAGAGCCGACGACGACGAATTTCTTCGTCGAAGCGCTTTCGGAGACGGAGTGCCTGCCGCGGCAGCTCTCGGTCGAGACGGATACGGATTCGAGCGACTTCGGCGCCGTCGCATGCAGTTTCGTCGAGGCAACGCCCGCGGACGGCAGTGCATGCGAGGCGTGCGAAGGCCGCGGGCGCTCGACGCCGGATGCCAACCTTTCCGCGGCGTCGCTCGCCTACCTCGAGTCGACTTCACTCTGCGGCGGGGAGTTTCCCGCCTGCGACGAGAGCTACTGCTTGTGCGAATTCGCTCAACTGGCGGGCGACGACCTGCAAGCCTGCCAGAACGACGCGAACGAGCCGGCCGGCGTCGACGGCTTTTGCTACGTCGACCCAGCTCAAGGCGCGGGCAACGCCGAGATCGTCGCGGCGTGCGACGCAACCGCGCAGCGGAGCCTGCGCTTCGTCGGCGCCGCGGCGCCAGCGGCAGATGCCGTCGTCCTGGCGGCGTGCGCCGGCGCGACGTAGCGCCGTCACGGTACGCCGGTGTGGCCCGAGCTAGTCGCGCCGAACGTCGAGGTTCGGAAGCGGTTCGCGTTTTGGCCGCGTGCCGCGGACGAGGCGATGCGAGCCAGCAGTTCGAAACCTCCTAGCCGGCAGTTCCTACTGGCGCACCCAGCTCACCGAATCCGACGCCGTCTCCGCGCCGCGCGTGCCCACGGCTTCGATTTCGTTTGCGCCCGCCGAAAGCGGCACGTCTTCGAACAGAAAGACGCGGTCCGTCCCGGTCGCGGTGCCGGCGCTGGCTCCGTTCACTCGGAGCTCGACCGAATCCAGGTTCGAATAGACTTTGACCGGAACGGTAGCGGTGGTGCGCGACGTGAAGCGACGCGATGTCACGTAGACGAGCGGTTCGACGCGCCAGTTCGACTTGTACCAGAAGAACGCGTCCTTCTTGGTTTGCCGATCGTAGCTGACGAGCCCCTTGTCGTTTCGCCCCGCGGTGTCGCCCTCGTCG
>DASWGX010000636.1:0-3602 GCA_036393455.1 Polyangiaceae bacterium | reverse complement strand
GCGGCGCTGCGGACGTCGAGGGGGACTTCGGTGAGCTCGCTGCCGTGGTCGCGGGCGGATGCCCCGTCCCTTTCGAGTCGGTGGCAACCGGCGAAGACTCGGAATCCCTCGCCCAAAAACTTCTCGACGAAGGCGCGGCCGAGGCCGTGGTCCGCTCCCGTCACGAAGGCCGCCGGGGCCCGCGGGGAGCGAACGGTGGAGCTCGATGTCATGGGTTCCTCCGAGCGCCGCGAGGCGCGGGCACACGATAGTCGCCCGCGGTCGAGTGCGCTTGTCCCGAATCGCCCGGCGTGCAAAAACGGCCGCGGCATGTACTCGCGGACGCGCGCGGCTTGGTCCATGATGCCCGTGGCGCTCGTCGCGTGTACGTCGCCGCGCACGGTCGCGCCGGCCGCAGTCGCGGTCGGCGCGGAACGGTTACCCAGCATGGCAAAAGTCCAGTTTTCCGGTCTCGCGGACGCCGAGGCTGCCGCCGCCACGAGCCCGAGAGTCGAGCGGGTCTCGCGCCGCGAGCACTATCGCATCGAGCTCGGTCCCTACGCCCTCGAGATCGACGCGGAGGACGGCGCGCGCGTCGTGAGGTTCTCACTCGACGGCCAAAACGCGCTCGTGGAGCGCGAGCAATCGCCGGAAGCGTACGGCTCTTCTTTTTGGCCGAGCCCGCAGAGCGACTGGCAGTGGCCGCCGCCGTTCGAGTTTGCCTTGCTGCCTTGGCACGCGACCGTGAGCGAAGCCGGGGAGCTCGTCCTGCGGAGCGGCACGAACCAAAAGCTCGGGCTCGCCGCCGAGCAAAGGGTGTTCGCGGAGCCGGAGCACGACTGCTTTGCCTTCGTGTACACGCTGGTGAACCGCGGGACGGCGCCGCGCAAGGTCGCGCCATGGCAGAACAGCCGGGTACGCCCCGGCGGTTTGACCTTCTATCCGAGCGCGGAACGGACGCTTCCGCAGTCTACCCTGGAGCTTGCCCCGAACGACGGCATCGTCTGGTTTTTGCACGACCCGGCGACGATGAAGCGCAGCGGCAAGGCGTTCGGCGACGCCTCCGAGGGCTGGCTCGCGCAGGTGGACGGGAGGCTTCTGTTCTTGAAGCTGTTTCCCGACGTACCGAAGGAACGGCAGGCCCCCGGAGAAGCCGAAATAGAGATCTACGTTCACGAGACCGGCCGCTTCGTCGAGATGGAGCAGCAAGGCGCGTACGCGGAGCTTGCGCCGGGCTCGACGTCGAGCTGGACGGTGCGCTGGCTCCTGAGACGGTTGCCGGACGGGCTCGAGGCGAAGCCCGGCAGCGTGGAGCTCGTGCGCTTCGTGCGCGGCGTAATCGCCGAGGTCCGAGCCAGCCGCACGAAGCCAAACAGTGCCGCGCGGACAGACCCTTGACTCGGTGTGCCCGTCCTAGCCGCCGCGACCTTCCGCCGTGCTGAGTCGCCTGGCGTCACTGCTGCGTCACTACGCCTCCACCATTCTGGCGGTGCTCTTCGTCTCGAGCGTGTGGCTGCTCACGCGCGAGCGCGGCGTGCGGCGCTGCGAGGCGATGCCGATCTGCGAGAGCGAGGGTCTCTGCGGCGGCGACCCGCCGAATTGCAAGGCGCGCAACGACCTGGAGTGTCGAAGTTCGCACGCGTGCGCGCGCAGCGGGCGCTGTCGCGAAGCCGACGAACGCTGCGTCGCCGACGACGCCTGGTGCCGCCGACAACCGATGTGCAAGCAGGGTGGCCATTGCTCTTTCGAGCTCGGTCCTCCCGATCGCTGCGTGGCCAAGGGACAGGATTGCGCGGCATCCATCGTCTGCAAGGACCGCGGCTCGTGCCGCGCCGACGGCGGTGCGTGCGCCGCGAACGAGCAAGGCTGCAAGAGCTCGGCGCTCTGCACGCGCGACGGGCTCTGCACGGTTCAGGGCGCGGCTTGCGTGGCAAGGAGCCGCGAGGACTGCAAGGCGTCGGAAAGCTGTTCCGCCGTCGGCCGTTGCACGGCGAGGAACGGCGCGTGTGTCGTCGGCCCGGACGACTGCGCGCTCTCGCAGCGCTGTAGCAAGGCCGGCCTCTGCAAGACCGACCGCGGCACGTGCGTGGCGCGCAGCCACGCGGACTGCGAAAAGTCCGAGGAATGCGCGGTGTCCGGGCGCTGCGGGATGGACCGGCGCGCCTGCCGCCCGACCACGGAGGTTCATTGCGCCAGGTCCGTTCAGTGTAAGCGGAATGGGCGCTGTGGCTTCGACAAGGGGCTGTGCCGGCCGACCCGCAACGAGCACTGTCGAAGCGCCGACATCTGCGCGGAACAGGGACGCTGTAACGCGGGGCTCGGGCAGTGCATGGCGAGCTCGAACACCGATTGCCGCGCCGCTTCGATTTGCGAAAGCGAAGGCCGCTGCACGGCGGAGCGCGAAAGCTGCGTCGCCAAAGACGACCGCGACTGCGCACGAACCGAGCTGTGTAAGAAACACGGGCGCTGCGTCGCGCGCTTCGGTCGCTGTTCGGTACCCACAAAGGTCATCGAGAAGGCTTCGAAAGGACTCGCCGCGCCCGCGGCCGAACCCTAGGCCGCACGCAAGGGGAGCCGCCTACCCCAGGGAGACGCCTCCCCAGAGAGAGGAGTGGCGTAAGTGTCGCTAACCAATCGCGGGTGCGCGCGGCTCAAACGAGTTGAGAAGCCTCTCCGGGTATGCCAAGGTTCGCGCGCTGTGCGGGCTTATTCATCGATTACGGCGGGTTCGATCATTCTTGTAGCTTCGGTCTTGTGGGCGCCTTCGTGCGCTTCCCAGGAGAGCGATCCACCACTGTTTTCGGGAGCGGGCGGGGAAACGGGCAGCCCCGCCTCGACCACCGGTACCAGCACCGGCAGCCCCGGTGCCACCTCGACCGTCGGAGCGGGCGGCGCGAGCCCGACGGGGGCCGGTGCGGGCGGCAATGACAGTGGCACCGGCGGAGACTCTTCGGACGGCGGCGTGGGCAACACGGGCAGCGGCGGAGCTCCCGAAACCTGCGTCGAAGACGACGAGTGCGAGATCGAGGACGAGTGCGGGCGCTGCCAGCTCGACACGACGACCAACCTTCGCCGGTGCGTGAGCCTCGGCAAGAGCATTTGCGGCGACGACATCCGCGACGTCTGCGAAGTCTGCGACGGCGAAGACGTCGGCGCGGTCACCTGCCGCACGCTCGGTCCGTTCAGCGGCGGCGTTCCGCGCTGCGACGACGATTGCCAGGGCTACGACACCTCGGTGTGTTCGGTGTGCGGCGACGGCGACGTCGAAGCCGGCGAAGACTGCGAAGCGATGAGCGTCGGCGCCGGCGGCGGGGGCGGCGCGAGCGGTGCCAGCGCCGGCGGAGCGAGCAACCAAGGTCCCGAACCGACGTGCGACGCGCTCGGCTTCGAATCGGGCCCCGACGACCTCGCGTGCATCGCTTCCGCCTGCGTGTTCGACACGTCGAGCTGCGTCGGTTGCCGGGAATCCGCGACGCGGTGCCTGAACGGCAATCCCGGCACGTGCATGGGCACGAATTGCAACGGCGCCGAATGCCCGGTGGGCTCGAACTGCAACTTCACTTGCCGTGACAACGGGGCGAATCGCTGTACCGGCGCGAGCTGCGGGGCCCAGGCAGACTGCC
>DASWGX010000635.1:0-9954 GCA_036393455.1 Polyangiaceae bacterium | reverse complement strand
CGTCAAGGCACGACGAGCAACCGTATCGCGTTCGCATCGCGAAAGAGCATGAGCTCGGCGACCAAAGCGTCGCGTGCCGACCACGGAAGCACGTTGCCGCGCGGGGTTGCGTACTCGAGGTAAAGATTATCGTCGGTCGACACCAGCTCGCCGACCGGCTCGCCGGCCTTGGTGGCTGCGAAATGGATGAAGTCGTCGAGCCCATCGTCGAGCACAAGGACGTCGTCCAATAGCTCGATGAGCTTTCGGCCCTGCGGAACCGAAGACGCGACGCTCGGAGCCAAGGCGTCGAGGCGCTTCCGAGACGCGGCGAGCTTTCGATTCGAAGCCACGAGGATGCCCTGACCGCCGCCGTAGAAGAGCGCCACGTCGCTGAAGTGCTCGCGGAGCGTTTGTAAGATGGCCGCGAACGCCGGACGCTCGATGTGGTGGAGCTGCACCCATTGCTGGAAGACTCCGCGCGGGTGCAGGTGCGCGCGGACGAGCGCGTAATACTCGCTGCTATAGAGACTGGAGGCTCCGGCGAACCAGATACTGCTGAGCTCCATGCTGATGAGGTCATACCGTCCCGAATCGGTCAGCAGGTGGTTGCGACCGTCGTCCAGATGCACGAAAACACGCGGATCGGCGAGTGCGTTCCGATTGACTGCGCCGAAATGCGAAGCTGCTTCGACGATCGCCTCGGAGATCTCCACCACGTCGATGCGACGCCAAGGGTAGGTGGTGAGGGTGCCGAGCGTCGTTCCCGTGCCGAGCCCGATCACGAGCGCTCGATCGAAGCCCTGCACGAACAGAGAGGGGTAGTGCGCGAACATGCGTTGCGCCTGCATTTCCCAGCCGGTATTTCCTTGAAACTTCCCGTTCGTATAGAGGGTCAGGACGCCGTTCTCACGAGTGATCGTGGTCACGCCGCCCTGAACGTCCTCGCGCACCATCACGAGCTCGTCCGGCGGATCGGGGCTTTCGAAGTAGACGTTCGTTCCGGCCGTCAGGCGCGTGAGGTCCCAGCGCGGGCTCCCGACGAGCGCGATCACGGCGACGGCGCCGAGCACGAGCGCAGTTCGATTGCCGGCGGTGCGGCGCGGCCGCGGCGACGTCAAGAGCCATGTCGCGGCACCGAGGGCGAGATAGACGCACGCGATGGCGGCGAGCGAACCTTGCGATCCGAGCGCCGGCAGGAGCGCGTAGCCTGCGAACAAGGAGCCAGCGACGGCTCCGATCGTGTTGAGCGCCGTCAGACGTCCCACAGCGCGTCCGAGCTCGGGAAGCGTCGCTATCCGCTGTAGCAGCAGGGGGAAGGTGAGTCCCATCAAGGTCGTCGGCACGAACAGGATCGCAAAGGCAACGATGGCTCGCAGCGCCTCGCGCGCCGCAAACGTCGAAAGCCAGCGGCCCGCACCGTCGAAAAGCGAAGGCAGCTCGTCCCACAGCGGTAGCGTCGAGGCGAGAGCGGCCGCGGTTGCAATCAAACCGAGCGCGAGCGCCGGTTTTCCGACGCGCCGGGCGACGCGGTGGGATTGCGACGCGCCGGCGAAGAGGCAACACAGGAAAACCGATAGGATCAGCCCGAACGCGTAAGCGCTGTTGCCGACGATCAACGCCAGAAGGTGCGTGAAGACCACCTCGGCACCGAACACCAGAGCCCCGGATGCAGCCGCGAGCCAGGCCAGCCACGCCCGCTCTCGAGCTAAGGGGATCTCGCTGTCCGGCCCGGGATCCCGAGCGGATTGGGACGCCGCCGTTGGTCGGTCGGGCCCCTCGTCCGCCGGGCCACTCCTCCGGTCGAGCGCGAGCGAGCCAATCCCGATGAGTCCGCTCAACGCCGCCGACGAAAGCAGCGTCGCCGACAGACCGAGCCACGGCAAAAGGACATACGCGCAGCCGAGCGCGCCGAGCGCGCCGCCGAGTGTGTTGGCGGCGTAGAGGGCTCCGAGCGCGCGGTCGGTTCGCCGCTCCCAAGAGCGAACCCCCTCGGACAGCAGCGGAAGAGTGGCGCCCATGGCCGTCGTGGGCACCACCACCATGCCGAACGCCACCAGCCAGCGCAGAGCGCTCGACGCCCAGAGAGACTCCGGCGCCGCGAGCGTCAGGGCGGTGTACAGCGGCCCCAGCGTCGCGAATCCCAACGGCGTGAGTGCCACGCTGGCCGCCACGGCCAGCTCCGCGACGCCATAGGCCGAGAGATGACGCCTGGTGCGCGCGGACCACTTTCCGCCGACGACGGCTCCGATCGCCAGACCGGTCATGAAGGCGGCGAGAACGGCGCTCACCGCGTAGGCCGTCGAGCCCAGAACGTAGCTCAGGTACTTGGCGAAGCAGACCTGATCCACGAGCCCGGTGGCACCGGACGCCGCAAAAAGCGGCAGAAGCGCGCCGAGACCGGCGGGCGATCGCCTCTGGACCCGGACCATGACCGCGGGATCTCCCGCCTCCGAGGAGCTGAGGGCCGTCAAAGGCCCGGACCGTATCCCGGACGCCTTCCGGCTGACCAGGGGCTCCGGGGACGCGGGGCCACTCGGGATTGTCGTCCGCCCCGAGTTTTCGCTATGGTCCGCCCGCTAACTCCGTCCCGATCGTCTAGTCCGGCCCAGGACGTGGCCCTTTCAAGGCTAAAACACGGGTTCGAATCCCGTTCGGGACGCTTCGATAGTCGAATGGTTGCCAATACTTAGCGCGAACGTAGGGTCAAAGTGGCCCTTATCCGCGGCCGAAACGAAGGAAACCGGCAGCGGCGGGAAGGGGACTTCGCCCTGCTCTAGCGTGACGTCGTCGGCTTCCCGGATGTAGCCCTCGGTGGTGCTGTAGTTCAGGTGTCCGGCGCGCTGTTTGATGCGCTCGGGTGGCGTGCCGAGCAGCGCCTCCCAAGTGATGCCGGTCGCGCGCAAGTCGTAGAACGTCATTTGCTTGCTGGCGATGCCGGTCTCGAACAAGTCGGCGCGGTTCACTTGGGCGCGGACAAGGTGCTCGCGAAGCGTCGTGGAAAGCGATTCGAGGGGCGGCAAGCCATGGGCGAGCTTCCGCTTGGGGTCGGGGTTCTGAATGACGCGGCCCTTGCCGCCCGCCGCTTCGTGCATGGCTTCGAGCAGCGGCAGCAGGGCAGGGGGGATCGGTACCTTGCGGGTTACGCCGGTCTTCGTCTGTTTCACCTCGCCGGTTCGAAGAAGCGTGGCTTTCCGGACCCACACGAACCGCCGGGCAAGGTCAACGTCGCTCCACTCCAGGGCCGCGAGCTCACCCGGGCGCGTGTAGAGATACATCATCAGGGCATACAGGCGGCGCCAGCGCCGGGGCACCGTGGGGCACGCTAGGAGCCGTTCGGCTTCCCGGGGTCGGAGCCATTGCTTGTTGCGCTTCGAGCCCCGGTCGGGCCCGCGGACGCCAGCAAACGGGTTATCCGAGAGTACCCGAAGCGCTTCGACTTTGGAGCCCATGGCATCGGCGAACATCTTCGTCGCGACGCCCCACACCTTGACGGCGGTCGTCCACTGGATCGTGCTGGCAAGCACCTTGTCGTCCAGCTCCGCCGACAGCTTCCGCGCATCGTCCTTCGTCACGCTGGCCATCAGCCGGTGGCCGAACACCGGCTTGACGTGGTTTCGGTAGCGGCCGCGTTCGCTCACCTTGCCGCGCCGCTCGCGGTCGGTTGCCCATGCGTCATGGTAGGCGTCCACGGTCGGGCTCACCAGCGCGTGCGATCGGCCGACGACCGGGCCCTTGGGTTCGAACCGGTAGCCCTGCGCATCGGACGAAAGCCGGCGTGCCTGCTGGCGCGCTTCCTTCCGCGTCAAGTCGTCGGTCAATCGAACGCGACGGCGGACCTTGCGTCCGTCCGTCAGCGTGACGGTCACGCGGGCGTAGATCCGCCCGCCGCGTGTGTCGATGCCGCCTGTACGCCTACGAGCCATGGTGAACCTCCGATTCCCGTCGTGCTCGCCTGCCCTCGAATGCGTGCCGTTCCGCCGACTGCCATTCCATGTAGGCTTTCGCGACGACCGGCGAGCCCGCCAGGGCTTCAAGGAAGGACTGGCGGGCCTCGATGGCGTCGAGCTCAAGGGCTTCGTAGTCGGACTGTGAGAGCTCCGGGGCGCTCATGGCGCGACCCCCGGCTTGTGTTGGGCGACCGTTGCCGCGATGGCGAGAAACCGCGCGCCGTCGCCGCCCCGGTCGAACGCTGTGACGAACCGGGACGTGACGTCCACCCGCCGGAGCATCTCGCGAAGCTCGCGGTGTAGCCGGACGGGCCTGGTGGGCGATGGGTGGCGCGCGCTCATGATGCGGGCTCCTTCATTCGCTCGCGAACGGTGCGGAGCACCTGCGAGAGTGTCTCTTCGAGGGGTCGTAGATCCCCCTGCCATCGGTCGAGCGTCTCGCAGAGTCCCTTGTACACAAGGCTCGCCTCGGCGCTCGCGTTCCAGCGGATCTCGTCGTCGGCGTCGTCGTCCTCGTCGTCGTACCCGTCCACCATCTCCGGCTCGGCCGGCGCTCGCAGCGATTTGGTCATGTCGGATCGTCGTGTTGTTTTCATGACGCGGGCTCCTGGTGTAGGTCGACAATGGGGCAGGGCGCCGGTTCCGGTGCGGGAATGTCCGCCGTCTCGGCGAGCAGCAAGAGCTTTGCCGCAAGTCGTCGCGCACCTTGCGGTGTGAGCCCGATAGCGCGTAGCGGCGACGAGAACCGGAGCGTGACGCGCCCCGGCGAAGTGTCGAAGATCGCCGCCCATGGTTCGGCGCTCATGACGTCGCCTCCCGCATCGCCCGCTTTGCCTCGCGGAGCTCCGATAGCGCGTCCGAGTGATCGCAGATCAACCGGTTGCGCTCGCCAAAAAGCGACGGGTGACGGCCGAAGCTTGGCGAGCGCGATTTCGATTTCTTTCACGCGCTCTACCGCTGCCCGATAGCGCGCGGAACCCTCGGGCTCGGGCTCGGGCTCGGGAATGTCGAGCGCCAGCATCGACGAAACGTAGCTCAACGTTGCCGCGATCCGTCCAAGCTCTCGGCGCTCGTCAACCCAATCGGTGATGAGCGCTTGTTCGTCCACGGCGTGAATGACTGCCAATAGCGAAGCGATCGATTCCCGCGCGGCGCTGATTTCTTCGCGCATCGCCTCGCGATCGTCGGCGGACAATGCGGTGCTCATGACGCACCGTCCAGGTCCAGGAATTTGACTCGCTGCGAAGCCCAGGGGCGCGTCTCGACGTCGGACCAATCGCCAACGCTGCGCGCCAGTCTGTCGAAGTAGAACGTGCGCTGGATGTGGTCGCCGAAATTTATCGGCAGGTCTTCCATGTGCCCGGACTCCCAACCGTGGCGTTCGACCCCAACGAAGATGCCGTCGAGCAACGCGATCGTCACGTTCGTGATCGACCGCGGCGGGATCCACAGTCCCGGGTGATCGATCGAGAGTCGGGAGACGCCGGGGCGACGGTGGGCGAGGGTGGCGCGCGCTTCCTGGTATCCAGGAAGGTTTCGAAGTTCGCGCTTGCTCCGGCTCATGACGCACCTTCCAACAGCGCGGCGACGGTCGCGATCGTGTCCGCGGCACCGCGCGTGCTCAGTGCGGTCAAGCTCGCGCGCGTGCTGTTCGCCGCAAGCCCGTTGGCAAGGTGCCGCAAGTCGGACGGCACGGTGCACGTGCCGAGCTCCGTCACGAGCTCTTGCAGCGCATCCGTGACGGCGCGTTGCGCGGAAGCGGCGGACTGCAAGTCGCCCATCGCCATCGCCAAGCGCGCTTCGAGCACGCCAGCCGGCAGCGCGATCGGGCGTGCGACCGGACCCGTCGCTCGGGGCTCGCGGGGCTTCATTCTGCCGCCTGCCTTCCCTCTGCGATGCCGTGCAGCTGGCCCGCGGCGAACAAGACGCTGGCGACGAGCGCACCGATCGCGATTGCAGCATCTCGATGCGCGAGCGCGAGGTCACGCCGCGAATCGAAATCGGTCCCGGGGTAGTTTGTGCAGAGGTCGGCGGACCGATTCGCCGCCGAGAGTAGCTCTTGCCCGGCCTGGTAGAGCTGCTCTGAGAGGTGATTTGAGCGGAGGACGAGATGCTCATGGTCGAGACTTTGCCCGTCGTCCGGGCGCTGGGTATCGTTGATCGTCATCGGGAAAACTCTCTTTCCTGGTGGCCAGGGGTCGGGCTGTTTGCGCAGCGCCGGCCCCACTGTTTCAGCGTTTCCGCTTTGGGGTTTTGGGTTGGGGCTTTTCGGGACCGCTCTGGACACTGTCGACGTAGAAGCGGAGCACGAAGCGCAGCGCTTCGGAGCGGGAAAGGATACCCGTCCGCTGGCGTGCCAAGTCGAGCGCCGCAATGTCGCCGGCAGTGAGTCGAACGGTCGTGCTCTGAGTCTTCCTAGAAGCCATGTTCACCGTGTATGTCACGCTTAGACTGAGCCGTCAACCCCTCGCGTCCGCCCCGTCTATTTCCGCCCGCTCTGGAACCGTCCCGCCGTCCCGTGCCCCGAGGATGGCTCCTGACGCGCTTTCGCCGGTCGGGTGAGGCTGGGGGTCGTCCGGACTTCCGGCGCGTCGCGCTTCAGGCGACGAACGAGGTAGGCGGCGCGATTGCCACCCTTAGGATTTCCGGCGGCAACCTTGTTAGAATCAAGGTTTACACTGGCAACCTTGTTCCCGCGCCTCCCGGCGGCGTTCGGGCTCGCTCCACCCTTCGCCGGCGCCGGCGGACCAAGCGGCTTCACCTCTGGGTCGGCCGCGAGCGCCTGGGATGCGTTGATCTTCTCGATGCCGAGCTCGGCGAGCGTCGGCGCTTCGGCTTTGGACTGGTCACGCGGTAACACGTTGTTACCGCGTCGTTTGCCTCGCTCTGTTCCCGGCTCAGTCGCCCCCTTCGCTTTGGGTTGCCTGGCGATCCACTCGCCGGCACGGCGCTGGAAGCGGAGCGCCATCACTTCACGGTCGGTTTCGTGGGCTCGTTGGTTCGGTTCGGTCCGGTGGGCGCGCTGCTGAGTACCCGAGCGGCCTCGGCTCCGAATTCAGCGCCGGCTTTGCGTGCCGACTCTTGGATTTTCGCCGCCGCTTCTTCTCCGAGCATTTTGATTTTCAGCGTCGGTCCCTTGAGCTGCTCGGAGAAATCGTCGGGCTTGTTGCGCAGCCGCTCGCGCAACTGCTCGACACCCGAAAAGCCGCTGGACCGGAGCGCGTCCGCCTCGTGGAACGCCGTTGCGGCCGGGCCCGTGATGGGAACGTTCAAGCCGGTTTTGGAGGCGATCTCGCCGAAGCCCGCTAGCGACATGGCATCGCCGCCGAACTTTTCGCCCGCTTCTTTTGCCGTCATGCCGCCGACGCGTGCCGCGAGCGCTTTCGCGGTCTCTTCTTTGGAAAGCACCTTGTCGCCGGCTTTCTTGACGCGTTCTTCTTCTTCGTCGCCAGCCGCGCCGGCAATCATGCTGACGAGCCCCGCGAAGATCGAGAGCGTGCCGAGCGCGGTAATCGCGGCGCCGCTCACGCTGAATCCGCCACTCGAGCCAACGTTGCCGAGCG
The DNA here is from genome assembly GCA_036393455.1 of Polyangiaceae bacterium. GTDB lineage: Bacteria > Myxococcota_A > Polyangia > Polyangiales > Polyangiaceae > DASWGX01. The sequence continues at coordinate 2,462 of DASWGX010000635.1, read as the reverse complement.
CTTTTTCAAGCGCGCCTTTCGCCGCGGCACCGATGCCGGCGCCAGCCATGTCGGCGGCAAGCTTGAGTGCGATGATTTTGCCGATGCCGGCGATCGGGTTCTTCGCCGCCTCGGAAACGAAGTCGGCCAGCATCTCCGTCGCGTCGGCGATGTGGGGAATCATCTCGACGAATTGGGGGATGAGCCGGGTCACGACCGGGATCAACTGCTCGCCGATCGCCCGGTTGAATTGCTTCGTCGCCTCTTTGATTTGCATGTCCGGATCGGACAAGCGCGACGTCACTTTTCGATCCTCCAACGTCTTGTCTCCCGCCGCATCGACGAACCGCGCGAATTCCTTCCGCACGGCTTCCAGGCCCGCTTCGCCGCCGCCGGCTTGCGTGAACAACGGTGCGAACCCCTGGAACACTTTCGCGGCTTCCTTGCCGAAAAGTCCCGAGAGTTTCGTCAGGTCGCCGCCCGTTGCGGTCAATGTCCGTTCTATGATTTCTTGTGGCGACCGGAGCTTGGTGTTTCCCGTCCCCGGCTGCATGACGTCTACCCCGAGAGCCTTGAAGCGTTTTTGGTTTGTGACGACGTCATCCGCGAACCGCACGACTGCCGTGCTCGCGTCATCGGCCGACGTGGCGCCACCCCGCGCTACCGCCGCCTGCGCGAGCGCGCCAGCCGTCAGGAGCCGGGTCGGGGCATCACCGGAGAACTTGCGCGTCGATGCCGCGAGCCGTCCGCCGACGCTCGCCAAGTCCCGCATCTCGATTGCCCCGAGCTCGCCCTGGGCGCCAAAGCCGCGGATGACTTTCTTGAGTGCCTCGAGCCGCTCCGCCGGGTCCGCGATTTCGTCGCGCAACGTGTTGAAGACCTGGCCCGCCGTCGAGCCCATCTCAGAAAAGTCGGCGTTGAGCGCGAGCGCGGAACGCGACAAGCTCTGAAGGACGGAACGAGCGGCATCGAGGTCGCCGGTTTTTTCAACGAACGCCGAGAGCGCACCGAGGCTCTCTTCTCCCGTAAAGCCCTGCACGCCCTGCGACTGGACGAGCAGTCCGCGCTTCAGTGCGGGATTCCCTGCCTGATTCGCGAGCGCGGAAGCTTTGGCGATTTCGGATTTCTGTTGCGCGATCGCGCCCGACAACGCGAACCCGCCGCCGATCGCCAACGCGGTGCCGCCGAACGCGCCAACGGCCCGCAGGGAACCGCCGACGCTCTTGCTCGTCGTGCCGACCGTCGCTCGGGCAAACCGCGCTCGTGCCGCGCTCTCGGCTCGGGCCGTCTTGGCTGCGAGGGCTTCGCGTTTTCGGAACTGACCCATCAACGCGGTGCTGCGTTGGCGATCCAGCGCCGCGACCGCGCGAGCGCGGTTCCGCTCCGCCGCTTCTTCCACCTTGATCTGTCGCAGCCGCTCCCGGTGCGCGACCTTTTGCTCCGCCACGATCGCGCCACCGAGGCCGGTCGATGGCGTGCCAGCACTGCGCCGACGTGGCGTCAGTGACCGGTCGATCCGCTGCCCCGCGCGCACGTAGCGGCGCTCGACGCCCGCAAGCGCGTGATCCACCTTGGCAGCGCCGACCACAGAAATGTCGAATTTGAGAGGGATCATTTTCTACCATTCCTCGAACATTGGATCTTCGGGCACGGTGCCGAGCACGAAGCCCCAGTAGATGTTTTCCGACGCATCGACCGCGACGATCTGACCGTCGCCCGCCGCGATGTGGACGATAAAGGCCGCGGCGTCGAATACGGGCGCCCAGCTCGCGCCGTTGCTCATCGTCGCGCGCATGACCTTGCTCGTCTCGGTCGCGACAACGATCAAGCGATTGAAGACAGCGATCGATACCAGCGGATCGCCGGCACCCGAACCGAAACCGTTATCCGTCCAAGCCGTCGGGTCCGCGATCGGCGCCGTCAACGACCGGTCCGCGTCCACGACAACGAAGCTCGCGTCAGGTCCGCCCGTCCGTACCACCATCGGATCCTCGACCGCGACCGGGAACGTGCCAGCAGTCCAATCGACGCCGTTTTCAGAGTAGACGTACGACTGAGTCAGTCCGCTGGTCGTCGCCACGATCGCGGTCCCGATCGGCGACGCGGTCGCCATGCTCGAACGAGCGTTCGCGTTCGGGGTTTCGCGCGCCGTCCACGTGTTGCCGAGCGCACCCTTGTTGAATCCGGTCGGCGTGACGTTGACGCCGGAGCCGCTGGTTTCGATCACGCCGTTGCTGAGTCCTGCGACGAACGAGCGCGAGGGGTGATGGTAGACGAGCGACGTCACGCTCGCGGAACTCGTGTCGGTCGATGGCGGAGAAGTGGGGCTGATGATGGAACCGTCGTGCCCCTCGATTCGGGCGTATTTGCTTTTCCCCGGCGTGCCAGCGCCGGGCGCGAGCCCGAAAAGGATGACGCCGTCCGGGCTCCGAGCGGAGCTCAGGACGTCCCACTGCAATGGCGAAGCACCGAAGATGTTTCCG
>DASWGX010000634.1:0-7036 GCA_036393455.1 Polyangiaceae bacterium | reverse complement strand
CGCGGCGTCCAACGACGACCCAAAGCCATTCGTCTGGACCAAGACGGCCGATCAGATCCTCGCGAAAGTCGCCCGATTCTGCCAGCGCACCCTTGCCTTGGAGGATTTCTGATGCGAACTACGGAGACAGGACACTAGCGCGCATGTCCGCTTCGTTTCCCGGCGGAACGAATCCGAGCTCGCGAGCGTGGTGGCTGCTTGGAGCGGCGCTGGGGCTCGGATGCGACGCCCGCATCGCCGAGCCGATTGTGGAGATCGTCGACAGGGCCCCCGGCCTCGGAGCGGCGGGCGCCGGTGCCGTCCAGGGCGGTGGCGGAGCGGATCTCGATGCCGGCAACCTTGCGGACGGCGAGGGCGCCGCCGAGGATGCCGGCCGCGACGGTTTCGAGATCGCCGAGGACGGCGAGCTTTGCGCGCCGTGCGACCGGAGCGACGAATGCGGTGGTGAGAACGACTTGTGCGTGATCAACACCCAGACCGAAGAAGAGTTCTGCGGCATCTCCTGCGAGGATGATCGGGGTTGCCCCGAAGGTTTCCATTGCACGGACGTGAGGCGGGCGGACGTGCGCCAGTGCGTGCCGGACGGCGGGGAATGCGGCTCGGAGGGCGGTGGTAGCGAAGGAGCCGGCGGTTCCCGATGAGCGCTCGAGCAGTCGCGCGCCCGAGCACTCCCGCGGGCTCGGCGTGAACGGCTACGGGCGAGGCTTCCAGCGCTCGCTGAGCAGCGGCAGCAGCGTGTAGCCGATGTCTTTCAGGTGATGCGCGTGATCGGCCGCGCGCATGCCGTGAAAGCCGCGTACGCTAAACCCGCCGCGAATCGCCTGCGAATCCAGCTCGAGCCGTCCACCGCGGCCCGTTCTCGTGCCCTTCGCGCCGGAAGGCTCGCGGCGATCGAGGGAAAGCGAGTGCAACAGGTAGTCCGCCGTCTCGGTCGTGCTGGCGTACGTCGGTGTGGGTATGGCCGAGTGCGTCAGCGCGAACAGTGCGCGACCCTTGGTGGCGCGCGCCGCGAGGTCGACGAACGGCTGCAGCGTCAATTCGCCGAGGGCGCGCGGCCGCTTGCTCGACAGCGCCGCGTGCAGTCCATCGGCGAGCAGGACGGCATCGACGCGCCCAGCGTCGTTCTCCCGCCGCAACATTCGGTACACGGCCTGATACCCGGCGCTCCATGCCGACAGAGCGATGCGTCCCGCCCGCTTGCGCCCGCCGTTCGGACACTCCTGGTTGACGAACCGATCGATGGCGCCGACCAGGTGCGAGAACGCCTTGGGGTAGTCGTAGGGGTTGCGGTAGCTGCTCGAGCTGACGCCGTGATTCACGATCGCGACGACGGCATCGAGCTTTGCTTGGTTCACTCCGCGTTCGATGGGATCGGGGACGCCGTGGAAGTGGATGAGTAAGTCGTAGCGTTCGCGACCCGCGAGGCAATTCTGCGGCACGAGAAACACCTTGCCGGAGCGGCTCTGGATGCGTTTCGGCGCAACGAAAGGTTTGGCGGCGGGCTCGGGCGCGGCCGGGGCTGCGGCCGCGACGCGCACCGTTCGGTTGTCACGCTGCGCTGCGGGGACGGTGCCGCTTCGGGAGGCCACCATTACGACGCACAGCGCGAGCAGGTGCGCGAGGATTTTCATGTTCCACTATAAGAGCGGCAGTTCGCGGCCAAACACAAGTGCAAAAATAGCAAATCGCCGCCAAAAGCGCGGGATTTGTCCGTTCGAGTGAGTGCAGTGGATACAGAATCTTGTGCTGTGCTTGAAGCACGGTGTCGCTCCGACTAGTGGTCTCCCATGAGTAATTTCGAAGCCGAACCGAACTTACAGGGCAGCGAGCCGTTCGCGCTCGGGGTCAATTATTGGCCGCGGCGCAAGGCCATGTACTGGTGGAGTCGCTTCGAAGCTGCCGAGGTGCGCGATGAATTCGCGCTGATTGGAGAGCTCGGGCTGCGATTCGTCAGGATCTTTCTGCTGTGGGACGACTTTCAGCCCGAGCCGGACCGCGTGAGCGAGGCATGTCTGGACGCCTTGGAGACCGTATGCGACATCGCCGCCGAATGCGGCCTCGGCCTCAATGTGACGTTCTTCACCGGTCACATGAGCGGCCCCAACTGGGCTCCCCGCTGGCTGCTCGCCGGCAAGCCGGCCCCCGGCGCGCGCCAGCTCGTCAGCCAGGGTCGCGTGGTCGAGAGCGGGTACGAAAACCCTTTCAGCCATCCTCTGGCGCTCGACGCCGCCGAGCTCCAAGTGCGAAGCGTCGCTCGACGGCTCAGAGGCCATCGCGCGGTGGCCATCTACAATCTGGGCAACGAGCCCGACCTGTTCGCCCGGCCGCCGAGTTCGGAGATCGGTCGCGCGTGGGTCTCGCGGATGAGAAACGCCATCGCGGAGATCGATTCGGCGACACCGGTCACGATCGGACTTCACATCGCGAGTCTGCAATCGGATAACGGCCTTCGCGTCGATCAAGCGTTCGGCGAGACTGACTTCGGCGTGATGCACGTTTACCCGATGTACACGGGGTGGGCGCGCCAGCCGCTCGACGAGGATGTCGTGGCGTATTGTTGCGCCGTGACGCAAGCGCTCGCGAAAAAACCGATACTGATGGAGGAGTGCGGCGGCTGTACGGCGCCGAGCGGCCCTTCAACGACATGGGAGTGGACGGCCTACGGCAAGCCGAGAACGCAGTTCATGGCCGCGGAGCAGGACTTCGCGGAGTACACCGAACGCCTGCTCGAGCGGCTATGGGAGCAGGGAGCGCTCGGCGCCTACTTGTGGTGCTTCGCCGATTACGCGACCCCGCTTTGGGATTGCCCTCCCTGCGCCGAGTCGCGGCATGAGCGGCACTTCGGTTTGGTTCGGCCCGACGGTACGCAAAAACCGCACGCTGGGGTGTTGAAACGGTTCGCCAGACAGTCGCGACGGGTCCAGCCGGTGCCGCGCGGTTTCGAGCTGGGGCTGAGCGCCGACGAGTACTATGCCGACGCGGAAAAACACTTGATTGAAGGGTACTCGAGGTACCTGCGCACCGGACCGTGAGCGGGTATGCTCGGCGCGTGAAGCGTCGTTTCCGGGCCGAGAGAGCCGATCCAAACGAATTGGGGAGGCCGGGATGAGGTGCATTCGCGTCGCCGTGGCGGCTCTGAACCAAACGCCGCTGGCCTGGGATCAGAACAAGGCGAATATCGTCGACGCGCTGCGGCGGGCCCGCGAGGCCGGCGCCACTTTTCTCTGCCTTCCCGAGCTGTGTTTGACCGGCTACGGCTGTGAGGACGCGTTCCTCGCGCCGGGCACGCTCAGGATGGCCGAGCGAGTGCTCGAAGAAGTCCTGCCGGAAACGCGCGGCATGGTGGTCAGCCTGGGTCTGCCCGTGGAATTCGGGAAGGCCATCTTCAACGCGTGCTGCCTGGTGGCGGACGGAGAGCCGCGCGGCATCGTCGCCAAGCACGCGCTCGCCGGCGACGGGCTTCACTACGAACCGCGCTGGTTCAAGCCGTGGCCGCTCGGTCGAAGGAGCGAGCTTACCTTGTGCGGCGTCGCGCTGCCGTTCGGCGATCTCGAGTTCGAGTGCGACGGTGTCCGTCTCGCTTTCGAAATCTGCGAGGACGCGTGGGTCGCGCACCGCCCGGCCGTCGCGGCACTGAGCATGGCGGACGTCGTATTCAACCCGAGCGCGAGTCACTTCGCGTTCGGCAAGCACGAGATCAGAAAGCGCCTGGTTCTCGAGAGCTCTCGTGCATTCGGTGTCTGCTACGTGTACTCGAACTTGCTCGGAAACGAGGCGGGGCGCGCCATCTACGACGGCGACGCGCTGATCGCCACGCATGGCCGCCTGCTGGCGCGCACCGAGCGCTTTCTCTTTCAGGAAGTGACGTTGGTCAGCGCCGTCGTGGACGTCGAGCTGGGCCGTTTTCAGCACGCACGCCTGACCGGCCATCAGCTGGAGCTGCCGGAGCCGGGCGCTCGCGTCGCAGTGCCACTGACCCTTCCGCCGCTCGCACCGGAACCAACGCCGCGACCGCGCCCCGTGCACTGGGACAGCGGCGACCGGGTCAAGGAGGAGGAGTTCACGCGCGCCGTCGCTCTCGGGCTATTCGACTACCTGCGCAAGAGCCGCGCGCGGGGCTTCGTGATTTCTCTGAGCGGAGGCGCCGATTCGGCGGCGGTCGCGTGCCTGGCTCGCTTCATGCTGAGCCTCGCGACGACCGAGCTCGGCCTCCGCGGAGCCTTGAGGAAGCTCGGCCTTCCGTTCGGCGACGGTTCGGCGGCGACCGAGGCCGACGCGGCGCGGCTCCTCATCACCACGGTGTACCAGAGCACGAAGAACAGTTCGGAAGTGACGAAGAGCGCGGCGGCGGCCGTGGCGAACGCGCTCGGAACGGAGCACCACGAGCTCGACGTGAGCGCGCTCGTCGCCGGGTACGAGAGCCTGGTCGCCGACGCAATCGGCCGCCCGCTCACTTGGGAAGAGGACGATGTCAGCCTGCAGAACATCCAGGCGCGGGCACGCGCCCCGAGCGTATGGCTCTTCGCCAATTTGAGAGCGGCGCTCTTGCTCTCGACGAGCAACCGGTCCGAGGCCGCGGTCGGCTACGCCACGATGGACGGCGACACGGCGGGGGGGCTCAGCCCCATCGCCGGCATCGACAAGGCTTTCTTGCTCCGCTGGCTCGGCTGGGTAGAAAACTTCGGGCCGTCGGGAATCGGACGCGTTCCTGAGCTTGCCGCGGTGAATCGTCAGTCGCCGACCGCGGAGCTGCGTCCGCCAGGCGCCGCTCAAACGGATGAGGGCGATCTGATGCCCTACGATCTCTTGGACGCGATCGAGCGCTCCGCCGTCCGCGACAAGCGGAGTCCGCTCGAGGCCTTCGTCGAGACCCAGCTAGCGTTTCCCGACTATTCGGTGCCCGAGCTCGGCGCGTACGTCGAGCGTTTCTTCGTGCTCTGGAGCAGGAACCAGTGGAAGCGAGAGCGTTACGCGCCCTCGTTCCATGTCGACGACGCCAATCTCGACCCGAAGACTTGGTGCCGCTTTCCGATCTTGTCCGGTGACTTCGAGCGCGAGCTCGCCGAGCTTCGAGCGTTCGTCGCAGAGGCGCGTTAGACATTGCTTCAGAGCCGTCGCTTCCAGCGTTCGTTCCCGCGCTGCGTCCGGCGGGCCCGGCGCCTTGCGCTCGCGGCGCCGCTCCTCGCGGTCACGGCCCTCGCCGGCTCGAGCTGCGGCGCCCGCACGGCGCTCGAGCTACCCGAGCCCTGCGGTCGCGAAGGAGACACGCGCGAGTGCAGGAACGGTTGCGGCGAAGGCACGCAGGTCTGCCGCGGTGGCTTTTGGAACGCGTGCGAGGTGCCGACCGTCGAAGAAGCGTGTGAGAACCGGTGCGGCGCCGGCGTGCGCGTCTGCGACGACGGCGTCTTCGGGGACTGCCAAGTGCCGCCAGCGCAATTCCCTTGCGAGGACGTCTGCGGCGCGGGGACGCAGAGTTGCGTGGACGGGCGCCTCGGCGTATGCGAGGTACCGGTCGCGACGCGCACGTGTCAAAACGCCTGCGGCCGGGGTTTCGAGGAGTGTCGCGAAGGTTCGTGGCAGGGGGAATGCCTGACGCCGGAGATCACGCGCCCCTGCCGCACCGTCTGCGGCGAAGGCGTGGAAACGTGTCGTGACGGCGTGTTCGCGAGGTGCACCGCGCCGCGGCCAGGGCCGCCGCTGCTCGTCGGGACGGTGCGGGACTTTCGCAGCAGCCATCCCGACTTCGAGCTCGACTTCAACGGGCTGGACCTGGGGATCGTCGATGACGAGCTCGATGCCGACGACAAGCCGGTCTACGCGGGTCGACCGACCACGCCGAGCACGACGGGAGAGAGCAATTTCTTCGACTGGTACCACGACGTGCCCGGTGTGAATATCGGCGCCGCCACCGAGATACAGTTCGCCGAATCGCCGGACACCGACGGGCTCTTCGTGTTCGAAAACCGGGCGTTCTTTCCCATCGACGGCGAGCTCTTCGGCAACGAAGGCAACTCGCACAACTACCACTTCACTCTCGAGGTCTCGACCGAGTTCGAGTACATCGGCGGCGAGATATTCAGCTTTTCGGGCGACGACGACCTCTGGGTGTTCATCAATCGACGCCTTGCCCTCGATCTCGGCGGCGTCCACGTTACGGAGAGCGGGACGGTCGTTCTCGACCTGCAGGCTGCCCGGCTCGGGATCGATCTCGGCGAACGCTACCCACTGCATCTCTTTTTTGCCGAGCGGCACACCGTCGCTTCGACGTTCGTCGTGAGGACGACGATTGCCGACGGATTCACGTGTCCGTAGCTCGCCGCGGGCTGCCGCTGCTGGCGTTGGGAGCGACTTTCGGCTTCGTGTGCGGCGATATGTGCGGCGATGTGTGCGGTGGGGTCGCCTGCACTCGGCGCGGAAAGTTCCGCGCGCGCAGTACCGGCGTATCGCGGCCGCCAGCCGCTGCACTGCCGTTGCCAGCCGCTGCACTACCGTTTGCGCCGCGGGCGAGCTTCGAGCGCTGGACATCCGTGCGCCAAGCGGGCAGCTTTCAACCTGACTCGGTCCGTCCTCGTAAGGAAACGCGAGCACTCCGCGCCGGGCTCGTCGAAGCAGGCTCCCACCCATGATCGTCAATCCCCGCTTGGTTCGCGCGAAAAGAGGGGTCGCGCGCCGCATCTTCCTCAAGGCGGTCGGCCTCGGAGTGGCCGCGCCGATCGCATTCAAGCTCGCGCGCTTCGCCACGGCTCAGCCGACCGCGGCTCCCAAGCGCTTCTTCCTGTTCTTCATGCCCCACGGCGTGGCGCCCGAGCACTATAACCCGCGCGTTTCGGAATCGGACCTCACCAGCTTCGCGCTCGACCAGACCAATCTCAGCATTCTCGGCCCGCTCGAGCCCTACAAGCAATACGTCAACGTCTACGAGGGGTTCCAGTACGTCGGAGCGGCGGACACGCACACCGGGATCGTCAACTGCCTCTCCGGCGCGACCACCAGCGACACGACCACCAGCCGCACGACGGTCGAGCACGTCATCGCC
>DASWGX010000633.1:0-6691 GCA_036393455.1 Polyangiaceae bacterium | reverse complement strand
GCGACGGCGCACTCGTGAGCACCGTGTTTGACGGCACCGAACCCTTCGAGCTCGAGGGCGTGGCGGCCCTGTCGCTCAACTGGGTGGGGGTGGAGCCGCTCCTCGGCGACTTCGAGGTGCTCGCGTCGCTCCACCCCGTCGACACCAGGGCCCCGCCTTCCTTGTCGCTCGGTGTCGCTCGTATCGACACCCTTTCGCAGATCTACGCGAGCGTAACGGCGCAGGCCACGGTCGACCTCGAGGGCGCCCATGTCTTGCTGTTCTTCGTCGACGCGGCCGGCGAGCCCGTCTCCGGCGTCGAAGTGAGCACGTCCGGCGCTGAATTCGTCGCGTACGCCACGGGCGAAACCTGGGACGATACGCTCGGCGAAACGTCGAACCGGGGCGCCGCCCTGATCGGTAACGTGCCGGCGCCGAGCTTTCCAGGATCCAACGCGGTCGTGAGCACGGCGGGCGCGCTGCCCGGCGCCATCACTCTTCGGATGGCGGCCGGCACGCTGACCATCTCCGAAGTCTCTCGCTGAACGGCGGAAGCGCCGCCTGCGCCGGACCGCGCCGGCCGAGCAAGCAGGAGACCGGGGCTGGCAGTGTCGACGCGGAACTGATACACGCGGGCCCATGACGCGCATCGACGGCAAGGCGATCGCGGCGCGCTTGCGCGAGCGCCTTTCACGGGACATAGCGGGATTCGCCGCTCGCCACGGCCGCGCGCCGGGGCTCAGCGTCGTCCTGGTAGGGGACGACCCGGCGTCCGCGCTGTACGTGCGCAACAAGGAAAAGGCCGCGCGCGAGGTCGGAATCGCCGGCGCGGTCCACCGCCTGCCCGGGAGCGCGAGCGAGGGCGATATCCTGGCGCGGGTGGAGGCGTTGAACGCCGATGCCGCCGTCGACGGTATTCTGGTCCAGCTGCCGCTTCCGGATGGGGCTCGCGCCGACCGGATCATCGAGCGCCTGGACCCGTCGAAGGACGTCGATGGCCTGCATCCGTTGAACGTGGGGGCGCTCTGGGAAGGCCGTCCGCGCCTGTTGCCCTGTACGCCGCGCGGGTGCATGCGGCTTTTGTCCGAAAGCGGTGTGCCGCTCCTCGGGTGCCGCGCGATCGTCGTGGGACGCAGCAACCTCGTGGGCAAGCCGGTTGCCGGGCTCTTGCTGCTCGAGCACGCGACCGTGACAATCGCTCACTCGCGCACCGCGGACCTGCCGGCGCTCTGTCGTGAAGCGGACGTGCTCGTGGCAGCGGTCGGTCGCGCGAGGATGATTCACGGCGACTGGGTCAAGCCGGGCGCGGTCGTGCTCGATGTCGGAATCAATCGCGACCAGGACGGTAAACTCTGCGGCGACGTGGACTTCGAGAGCGCCGAAGCGGTTGCATCCGCAATCACGCCGGTTCCCGGCGGCGTCGGGCCGATGACGATCGCGATGTTGCTGGAAAATACGTTGATCGCGGCGCGCGCACGCGCCGGCGAAACGGGTTGAGCACGGGAAAAGTCGCGGTGAAACGCCGGTTCAGGTCGCCGGCCGCGGATAGCGAGCGAGATCCACCCCGAAAGCGGTCGCGATGGCGTCGAGCGTCGCGTCGGCGTCGCGCCGAGTCCGATCCAGCGTGCCGTCGTTCGCGATCACGTAGTCGGCCAGGGCGGCTTTCTCGGCGAGCGGCCACTGCGCGTTCATGCGCGAGCGCACCTCTTTTTCGGTGAGGCTGCTGCGCCGTCGCGCGCGCTCGATGCACAGTGTCTCCGGCGCGGTGACGACGACGACGGGACGGTATTCGCGGTCCAGGCCCGCCTCGAAGAGTAGGGGCACTTCGTAGCAGGCGAGGGGGTGACCCTCGGCCTCGAGCGCCGCGACGCGCGCTCGAGCAAGCTGGCGCACGCGCGGATGGACGATTCGATTGAGGGCCTCGAGCGCCGGCGGGTCGGAGAACACGCGCCCGGCGAGCGCCGAACGATCGAGCTCATCGCCGTCGAAGACCGAATCGCCGAACGCGGTACGAATTTCGTCGAGAGCGGGGCTCGGTGGGGCCACGACCTGCCGCGCGAGCTCATCAGCGTCCACGACGGGCAGGCGCCTGGCTCGCAGCCGCTTCGCGACGGTGCTCTTGCCCGACGCGATGCCGCCGGTCAGCCCGAAGACCCGGATGGGCATCCCGTCAAGACTAGCGCCACTCCCGCGCCCGCGGGGGCCCGGTCTCGTGCGGGTTGCGCCGGCGCGGACGAGCTGACAGAAACGGCCTCCGTGAGCTGCCGTTCGCTCTCGACGACCGCGCCGAGACCTCGCCGCTTGCCGAGGGTGCTCGCGCTGGCGGCGCTCGTTGGCGCCTCGGGCTGTGCCGGCCCTCCGACGGCTCGGGTGCTCGCGTCGGGGGAAGCCGCCGACGTGTCTCGAGCCTCGGCTGATGGGGATGGCGAGCTACTCGAGCCGAGCGCGCTCTCGTCGGCTCGCAAGCCCACCTGGTGCTTCGGCGGCGGGGCCACCTTCGCGGGGCCACCGGCCATTACCGACGAGGGTGCAATCTACGTGACGACCCACGAGGGCCACCTGCACGCCCTCGCCGCCGACGGCGGCTACCGGTACAGCTACACGCTCGAAGGGCACATCACGGGCGGCCCGGCCTGGTGGAGGGACCGGGTCTACGTGCCGACCGCGCGGGGGCGGGTGTACGCTCTCACTGATGTCGGGTCGCTGCTCTGGGTGGCACGGGTTCCGCTGGCACCGCTGACCGGCCTCGCCGTGGACGCCCACGGCACTGGGTACTTCGTCGCTGCCGACGGGAGGCTCTACGCCCTCAGTCCCTGGGGCACGCTCAAGTACAGCTTGACCGTTCCCGAGCTTCCCGTCGTTGCGCTCGAGAACGTGGGCGACCGCCGAGTCCTGGTTCAAACCGCCGCTGGTCGTCTGTTCGTCCTCGGCGCCGGGAGGGTCGAGTCGTTGGGCGCCCCCTCCGCTTTCGCCGTGTCCGCGGAAGGCGCGATCCGCGGCATCGTCGACGGGACCTTCGTGGCGCTGGGTGGCCCCGGCGCGAGCGTCCAGGCGAAGGTCGGTCCAGGCGCGGCAATGAGCGCCGCCGAGGGGGGCTGGGTCGTGGTGAATGAGGCCGGCGACGTGGTGTGGCTGGACGGCGAGGGCTGCCAAACGGCGAGGCGCTCGACCGGGCTTGCCGGACTTCGCAGCGTTACTTCCGAGCGCGGCATCGCCTATGTCGCGGACGACGACCGCGGGCTCTTTGCCCTCGATCCTTCGGGCGGCCAGAAGACGGCCTTCGAGCGCCCCAGCGGCCCGGTCCAGGCGCTCGTTGCGGACCCGCTACGCCGGCAGGTTTTGCTCATGACCACGGACCGTCTCTGCGGCTACCCCACCGGTGACGCCCCGTAGCCGGGGTTCGGACAGCGGCGCGGGAAGGGTCCCATCGAATGGCTGCCGCTGCAAAAGGGCGCAAAAGGCTTACCGCGCGGTCCCATCAGCGGTAGAGCTTTTTGAAGCGATGGAGTTCAGGGATCGACTGGCGCGTCTGGGATCGCTCGGTTCCTCGCGAACGACCCTGCCGCCGTCCGAGCGAGCCCGAACCCTGGACGAGCTTCGCGAGCGTATGCGCGCTCTGCTCGGCCGCTCCGAAGGCGAGGCCGAGACGACGCCGGTCGAGCGCTTCGACGCGACGCGAAGCAACCTGCCCTTCAGGGAATACGCGACGGCGCTCGGTACCGTGTGCCGCCGCTTCCAGCGCCTCGGAGCTTCGCATCACGTCGGGCGCATTCCCGTCGACGCGGCAGCCTCCGCCGAGCCGGAAATGCTCGGCCTCTTGAGCCTCGATCCGGCCCTGGCTCGCTGCTCCCCGGCGGGCGCCCTCTTCTTCGACACCGAGACGACCGGTCTTGGGGGCGCTTCGGGCGTGCTCGCGTTCCTCGTCGGCCTCGCCTGGTTCGACGAGGAGGGCCGACTCTGCGTCGAGCAAGTGCTGCTGCGTTCTCCAGCGGAAGAATCGGCAATGCTGGGCCATCTTGCCGAGCGGCTCGATGCGGCCTCGTTCTGGGTGACGTTCAACGGCAAGGCGTTCGATTGGCCGCTCTTGCGGACTCGCTACGTGATGAACCGCATGCCGGCGCCGGCGCAGCGGCCGCACCTGGACCTTTTGCACGTGTCGCGACGGCTGCACCGTGCTCGCGTCGGCCGTTGCCGGCTCGTCGACGTGGAGGGCGAAGTGCTCGGGTTCGAGCGCTGCGGCGATATCGCGGGCGCCGAGGTGGCCGCGCGTTATGCCCATTTCCTGCGCACGGGGGACGAATCGTCGTTGACGGCCGTGGTCGATCACAACGCTTGGGACGTGGTCTCGATGGCCGCGCTGGTCGGCCTCTACGGAGAGCCGCTCGGCGTGCTTCACCCCGAGGATCTGGTAGAGCTCGCGCGGGCTCTCAAGCGCGCCGGGGCCGCCGAGCGTGCGCTGGCGGCGGCCGATCGCGCGATCTCGTCGGGTGCGCGTGCCGGGGGCCTGCGCATGCGCGCGTTGCTCGCCAAGGCGCGAGGAGACCGCCTGAAGGCGCTGGAAGACTTCGAAGCCCTGAGCGCCGAGCTCGACGACCCGCACACCCGCCTCGAGCTAGCCAAGCTGTACGAGCACCACGCGCGACGCCCGCTGGAAGCCCTGGAGATGGTGCGGCGGGGCACGAGCGAGACCGCCGAGCGAAGCAGACTTCGGGAGCTTCGGCTCGAGCGCAAGCTCGCGCGCCAAGCGCGTGCGAAGCCGAAGCGCCCCTGAACTCGGCAGGGGGTTCGAGCGCCGGGCTGCCAAGGGAACGCGCTCCCACGAGCTGGATCTGCTACTTCACCGCCCATGGCTTATGATCACAGAGCCGTCGAGGCGCGTTGGCAACGCTACTGGAAGGAGCACGAGACCTTCCGCTCCGAACGCCATCCCGGCCGGCCCAAGTACTACGTGCTCGACATGTTCCCGTACCCGTCGGGAAGTGGACTCCACGTCGGGCATCCTCTCGGCTACATCGCGAGCGACGTCGTGGCGCGCTACAAGCGAATGTGCGGCTTCGACGTGCTGCACCCGATGGGCTGGGACGCCTTCGGACTGCCCGCGGAGCAACATGCCATCGAAACGGGCACCCACCCGCGGACGACTACCGTCAGGAACATCGAAAACTTTCGCCGCCAACTCGCGCTTTTGGGCCTCTCCTACGACTGGCGCCGCGAAATCAACACGACGGACCCGGGGTACTTCCGCTGGACGCAGTGGATCTTCCTCAGGCTCTTCGAGCGGGGGCTCGCCGAACAGGCGGAAATCCCAGTGAATTGGTGCCCCGCCCTGGGCACCGTGCTCGCCAACGAAGAGGTCGTGGACGGCCGCAGCGAGCGCGGGAATCACCCGGTCGTGCGGATGCCGCTCCGGCAGTGGCAGCTCAAGATCACGGCCTACGCCGACCGTCTGGTGCAGGAGCTCGGGGAGCTCGACTGGCCGGAAACCAAGCGCAAGCAGCGCGACTGGATCGGAAGGAGCGAAGGAGCGCAGGTGGAGTTTCCGCTCGAGGGTCGCTCCGACGCGCTGTCCGTGTTCACGACGCGGCCTGACACACTCTACGGCGCGACGTACATGGTCATCGCGCCCGACCACCCGCTGACTCTTCGGATCACCACCCCGGAGCGCCGCGCCGAGGTCGATGCTTACGCGGCGGCCACGGCGCGCAAGAGCGACCTCGAGCGAACGGCCCTAGGCAAGGAAAAAACGGGCGTATTTACGGGCGCTTATGCGAAAAACCCCCTCAACGATGCGCGCATCCCCGTGTACACGGCAGACTACGTCCTCGGCGCGTACGGAACGGGCGCTATCATGGCGGTGCCCGCCCACGACGAACGAGACTTCGAGTTTGCCGTCAGGTTCCGGCTCCCGATCGTCGAGGTGGTGAGCCCCGACGGCGAATTGCACGAAAGCCTCTCCGCCGCCTTTACCGGCGACGGCATCGCCGTCCGCTCGGGGCCCTTCGACGGGCAGCCCACTGCGACGATGAAGCGGAGCATCGTCGCCCATTTGGTCGAGCGGGGCATCGGCCGAGGCACCGTGAGCTACAAGCTGCGCGACTGGGTATTCAGCCGGCAGCGCTACTGGGGCGAGCCGATCCCGATCTACTTCCCGGTTCGAACCGACGGCGATCCGCGGCGCGGCGACGCGTACGAAGTCGACTACGACACGCCGCTCCCCGTCGACGAAGGCGAGCTACCGCTCGTCCTGCCGGACCTCCAGGACTTCAAGCCCGGCGAAGAGCCGCAGGGCCCGCTGGCCCGCGCGACGGACTGGCGCTTCTTTCGGCGCGACGGCGCATGGTTCGCCAGGGAGACGAACACGATGCCGCAGTGGGCAGGCTCGTGCTGGTACTACCTACGCTATCTCGATCCGCACAACGACCAGGCTCTCTTCAGCGAGCAGGCCTACGACGACTGGATGCCCGTCGACCTGTACGTGGGCGGCTCCGAGCACGCCGTGTTGCACCTGCTCTACGCGCGGTTCTGGCACAAGGTCCTTTTCGACTGCGGTGTGGTCAAGCACCCGGAGCCGTTTCAGAAGCTCGTGCACCAGGGCATCATCTTGGGCGAGCCGCAGTTCATCGCCTACCGCGACGCCGAGAGCCAAGACTGGGTCTCGGTCGAGCGCTTGAAGGCCGGCGGGAATCCCGACGAGCCTCAAGACGAGGCGGGA
>DASWGX010000632.1:0-1767 GCA_036393455.1 Polyangiaceae bacterium | reverse complement strand
GGTCAAGAGCTGCTCGAGCTGCTCGAGATCGCTCTTCATGAACAGAAAGTCGCGCTGTATCTGCTCGATTGTGTAGCTGTTCGCCATCATGCGCTTGATGAGAACGATCTGCCGCAGGACGGAGACTGGGTAGATCCCTCGCGATCCCCGGTGTTTGCCCTTGGTTCCCACGCGAACGCTGCGCGGCAACAGGCCGAGCTGCACGTACTTGCGCAGCGTGCCTTCGCTCAGCGCGATACCGTGAGTGGCGAAAATGTCGAGTATGTCGGCGGACGACAGCCCGTCGTGATAGCGCTGTTCCAGTTTCGCCAGCGTCGTTTCGTCCATTCGGTATCGCTTCGGTCACGGCTCGCTCGATGGAAGCCATCTGTGAGCCGCAGCGAATATATTCCACTCAGTGGATCGCCCCAAAGACTTTCCCTGCAAAAATTTGCGCATGGAAGCTAGGAGCTCCATGGAGGCTGCGCGCTCGCTCAGCTAGGACATTGTCTGTCCCGGAAACGAGCGACGCGGAGCACGCCCGCGCACACGTCTACGACATGGAACTACATGTTTCATGCGGTTCGACGCCACGGCGCCGCGACGCGACGGCGAAGAGCGGCGCAAAGCTCGCGTCCGCGACGACCAAAAGCTTGACGGTGGGCGGGTACTCGGGGTCGAAACTTCGGCGCTGCCCGTTCCGGCAGAGCCCGGCGGAGCGCCGCGCTGCCGGTTGCCTCACCGGAGCCTCGCGTTCACCGGGGTTTCGTGGGGCCCGCTCGACGGGGTTGTGCCGCAGCAAAACGCTGTCTAGCCTCGAGGGCGTCCCATGCAGGCTCGTGTCGAACGAGACGTCACGGCCAGCGGCGTGCGCCTGCGGATGTTCGAGCAGGGAGCCGGGTCCACCGTGATCCTGTTGCACGGCCTGTTCTCGAACAGCACGACGTGGCACGCAGCGGCCAATCTGCTCTCCGAGCACTACCGAGTCGTCGCGCTCGATTTTCCCGGCTTCGGTTCGAGCGAGAAACCTCCGACCAGCCGTTTCTCGTATCGCATCGAAGCGTTCACCGAAACCATCGTCGATCTTTACGGCGCGCTCGAGCTCGGCAGGGCCGCCGTGATCGGTCACGCGCTCGGTGGCGCCGTCGGCATCGCCCTCTCGGCGCGGCACCCGGAGCTCGTGTCGCGTCTCGTCTTGGTAGATTCGCTTTGTTACGAGCCGGAAGGCGCGTTCTACCACCGCCTGCTCGCGTTGCCGGTGCTCGGCGGGCTCGCATTCAAACAACTGATCAATCGCGCGGCTTTTCGCCTGCTTTCCGCGCGCTCTCTGGTCACCGAGGGCCCCGGAAGCGTGGACAGCTACTACGAGGCTTTCAATACTCCAGCCGGACGAGGCAGCGCGCTCGCGGCGCTTCGGGCGGCGCGCGACACGCGCTCCGTGGTGGCGGACACGTCGCGGGTTCAGGCGCCGACGCTCGTCGTCTGGGGTAGAAACGATAGGCTCTATCCAGCGGGCATGGGGCAGAGGCTGGCGAAGGAAATCCGCGGGGCCGGTTTCGAGCTGATCGACGCCGGGCACGCGCCTCAGGAAGAGCAACCGGACGCCTTCGCCGCGATCGCGCTGCGCTTCCTGCGTTCCGAGCGAACGAGCTGAGCGCCGTCCGAGTGCAAAACGCGTTCGCCGCGTTGGGACCGCGCAGACCCCGGTGGCGCTACTTTCGGTCTTCGATCGAGCCCTCGTCGATCGGGACCGAGGAGGTGCCTGAGCCTTCCTCCTCGAGATACTCT
>DASWGX010000631.1:0-2549 GCA_036393455.1 Polyangiaceae bacterium | reverse complement strand
TCCCGCCTGCCCGAAGCCTCTGCCGGACCGCTCCCGACTCCCCAACCGAACCCCTCTCCCGGGGCCGCACCGGCGCGCGGCTCTCAACACCGATCAAGGCTGGGGACAGGAGGTCGCCTTTTGACTCGCCGCGGTGAGCATGAAAAGCTCGGGCGAAGTGCGCCGGCTAGGGCGCCTCCTGTCCGCGGCAAGGGATTGTCCCACCTAGTGAATCAGCAGCCCTCGGGCTGCCGCGATTGCCCGAAGTGACTCCTTTCGGCCTGGAAGAAGCGGACACAGGCACGACGCGAAAGGTGTCACCATGACTACTCCGAAAGCATCTCATTTTGGGCGCCTCAACATCGAGCGCGACCGCAAGGCGGCCAAGACGCTGCTGAAGGCTCTGAGGAGCGACGACTCGGCGCAAGCGCGCGCCGCCGCGGTGCGCATTGCCGCCGCGCACCCCGCGTTCCGCCACCTCGACCCGGACGCGGTACTCCGAGCCAAGCCGGCGCTGCGAGACGTCCAGTTGGCGCTCGCGCGGGAGTACGGCTTCGAGGATTGGAACGCCTGGAAGCAGCATGTCGCGATCGCGCGCGGCGATCGAAGCGCTCTGGTCGCCGCGGCGAATCAGGCCATTGCCGCGTGCGACGCTGGCCGGCTGGAGCGCCTCCTCGGCGACGTTCGCGAACCGAGAACGATCGACGTCCAAGCCCTCGCCACCGAGCTGTTTCAAAAGACCTTGTCGTGGCCGAACTACGTCGGTGAAAACGAAGCGTACGAAACCCGATCGCCTTGCGATCGCGTGCTCCTGGATGCCGGCGCACAGCCCGGGGACGGCTATCTCCGAGCCATCACCACCGGCTCGACCCGACAGCTGCAGCTCTTGAAAAGTCGGGGGTTCGCGCCCGATAACCTGCGCGTCGCGGCCGCAGCCGGAGACCTGGCCGCGGTAGCTCGCCTTTTCGACGAGAAGGGAGGGCTGCGCCCGGAGGGACGTCCGACCGCGGAGCTCTCGGCCCGCACCGTTGGACCCGCGTGGCCCGATGCGGGCGATACCGCGCGCGTGCTCGCGGACGCCCTTCGGTTCGCGGCACGCCACAATCACCGAGAGATCGTTCACTTCATTTTGCTTCAAGCCCAGCGAATCGAGCCCGAGCTCGCGAGCAAGGTCGCAAGCTTTCAGGGAGCAGAGCCGCTCGCGGCCTTTCTGTGCGAGCACCGCGAGTCATTGAACGTCGACGAATGTCACGGCAGCTGGGACCTCCTTCACGAGCTCAGGCTCAGGCTCGCTCGAGAACAAAATGACGCCGCCGGGTTTCAGGCGCTGTTGCAAGAGGAGCCCGCGTTTCTCGATGCTCGGCACTTGGCTTTTCAGGTAGCGACGATCGAAGAAGCCGCGTTCACGCATCGCACCGCAATCGCGGGCGTCTTGTTGGCCGCCGAACCGGCCGTCCTCGCGGAACCCGAACGGCTGACGGCGGCGATGCGCTACGCCGTCGAATACGCGAACCGCGAGATGGTGGAGCTGCTGGCGCCGCTCTGTCGGCCGAGGGACGACCTTCCCACCTGGGCGGCGCTCGGCGACCTCGAGCGCGTTCGCGGCTTCTTCGATGCGGCGGGCGAGCTCGAGCCGCACTCGGCCGAGCTCCCAGGAAGTCTCGACGGCCTCGGCGAGAGCTACGCGACACTGCTTCACGCCCTCGGTCTCGCCTGCATGAACGAACAGCTCGACGTAGCCGAGTACCTCTTGGAACGCGGCGCGGACATCGACGGCCCGTGGGGCACCCACCAAGCGGCGACGGTGCTCCACGAAATGGCCGGTCACGGAAAAATGACGGCGATCGCCTTTCTCGTCGAGCACGGTGCCGCGCTCGACCGGCGTGACGCAGGCTACGGCGCTTTCGCGCACGGTTGGGCTCACGTCTTCGGTCGAGCGGAAGCGCACGCCTACCTTCTCGAGCGCACCGCGCAGGTGAACCTGTTTGCGGCCGTCGATCTGGGCGCCGCGCCCGCCGTTTTGCGACTCATCGAGCAGGGCCGTGACGTCGACGAGTGCGTCGAATTCGGAGTGTCGAAGGGCGACACTCCGTTGTTCGCGGCGGTGGCACAAGACAAGCCCGACATCGTGAACCTGCTCCTGTCACACGGCGCGAACGCCAAATTCCGCGACCACGACAACCGCGGAGCCTTGCACCGCATCGAGCCGGGCGCCGAGCACGCGCTCGAGATGGCTCGGGCTTTGGTTGCCGTCGGGGCCGATCCACGAGCTTGTGACAATGACGGGCTGAGCGCCGTCGCGCACGCCCGCGCCACGAACCAGCACGCGCTGGCCGAGTTTCTTGAGAGTGCGGCGCCGGTCAGCTCGGGCTCTCGGTAGAGTTGACGCGACCCGCCGAGCGTGCCCAGCGTTGATTGATGATTGGGTCGGATGGTCGGGTGGCCCCCGGCGGTTGCCCGCCGGGGGCTCCCACGGATCCGGACGTGCGGAATTCCCGCATCCGGCTCTTCGGAGCGAGGGTTCGCTACGCGGGTCGGGTCTGTGCCGGCGTCAGGAGCGGAAATCGCTC
>DASWGX010000630.1:0-9049 GCA_036393455.1 Polyangiaceae bacterium | reverse complement strand
TCGAGGACCGGTCGCGTGAAGCGCATCACGAGCTTGGCGGCCCAGAACGCGTCCGCGGCATCCAGCTCGAAAAACGGGAAGTACGGGTACGCTTCGCGCCAGTACACGGGGTCGAAGTGCTCGGCCGAAAAAGCGCCGATGGATAGCCAGGGGGTCTCCGTCTGGTCTTCCCACGGGCGCTTCCACAAGCCGAAGCTGACGGCAGCGCGACCCTGGCGCTCCCAATCGAAGGCGTGCTCGTAGCCGTCCTCGTAGCTGCGCTTTTCCGCCTGGTGCGCGCCGAGGGCTTCCCCGAAGTCGATCAGGTAGTGACGGATGAAGCGCTTGCCGTTTTCCTCCACGTACATGTCGAGGGTGTTGTCCTCCTTCATGTCGGTGTGGCCGGTCCAGGCCGCGAATACGCGCAGCGCCCGCACTTCACGGCGATGCTCGTGGGGAATCGTATCGTTGGGGTCGTCGTCGCGGACACCCTCGGCGGAAAAGCCGCCGAGCGGTTTGCCCTTCAGGAACTCGCTGGCGAACGCGCGGTAGCGGCCGTCGGACAACCTCGGCGAGGTGGCCAGCGCCTCCTCGACGTCGTCCCACGTCATCGGTAGTTTCTGCTTCAGGTCGTTCTTCTTGGTGGCGCCGGGCGCCAGGCGAAGCTCACTCCTGGCAAAGTAGAACAGCGTGTCGTTGGGTACGTGGTAGCCGAGCGCCCAGAAGATGCGGTTGACGATCACGCCCGTCGCCGTCTGCATTTCCGGGTTGTCCAGCGTGTCGAACTTCACCACGAACGTCACGCCGCGCGCGTCCTTCACCAAAAACCCGGGGTTCGCGCCGCCGCTCTTGCCCGACACGACGATGAGCGGCGCCTGGGGCGGGCCGCTGCCGCCGGTGCCCCGAACCGCTTCCGCTGGGGTGACGTTCCGCACTCCGATGCGGTTTTGGAACCAGGTCGAGTCGGGCACCTCGTCCAATGCGTTGGTGTCGTGCGCGGGCTCCTTGTCGGGCAGCTCCAGGGCTCGGGTCAGACGCCGGGTGATGAACCAGTCGAGCCCGAGGGAGTATTTGTCGAAGGGCCGTTCCTCCGGTTCGGCGATGCTGCGCGTGTCGTGAACGCGCCAGATGACCGGCTGATCTTTGAAGCGGCCCGCTCCGCAGGCGAACAGGATCGCGCTCGAGCAAAGCAGCGTCGCCGCGCGAAGACGATTTCTGCGCCGCGCGCCCGTCATAGTTGGAGCTCCCGCTTGCTGAAGGCGCGCAGTGGATCGGTCGAGAAGAGCAGCGTGAATGCTTCTCCGTACGCCAGCTCGAGGCTGACGATGACGTCGTCGTCGCCGTGGAGGATGAAGCCGCCGCCGCCACCGAGCTTCCAGTCGGAGAACGGACCCGGATTGAACAGGTCGCCGAGGTCCGAACCCACTTCGCCGACATCCACGAAGACGGCGCCCGCGAGCATCGCGTGAATCGGGTAGCGATACTCCGCCGTGGCAACCGCGGCGACGCGATCGCGATAGCGATCTTGGACGTAGCCGCGCAGCGTCTGTGACCCCCCGAGCCGGGACAGCTCGGTGAACGGGATCGCTTCACGCTCCCCTCCCACGCCTTCGAGCGCCGCCCGCAACACGAGCACGCGGGTCTGTTTGTACAGGTCGAAGTGCTGCGCCAGCTCGACCCCGCCGTGAAAGAAGGAATACTCGTCGATGGGCACGACGCCGCCGGCGAATGCCTCGAAGTAGGTGCCGCTCGGGGGCAACGCTTTTCGGGGCCGGCTGTCGTGCACGACGCCGAAGCTGAGCTCGAGCAAGTTCAGCCGCTCGTCGAAGCCCGGGACGAGCGCCGTATCGTAAACGGTCTCGAGCGACGGTTCGTCGAAGTCGCGTTGCTCGGGTCCGAACACACGGTGGTTGAAGACTGCAGTGGGCCCGAGCTTCGTCACCGGCGATCGGCCCACGCTGAGCCCCGCGCCGAGCAGCCCGAGGAAGCGCTCTTGCCGGAACCGCGTTGCGATCGAGGCCGCTCGCGGATCGAGCAACGTCCCGTCGCCGGTGCCGCTAGGTGGATCCCCGATGCCGTGAAACAAGAGCGCCGGCTTGTGCTCGTAGCGCACGGCGCTGTCGATCCAAACGCTGCTGCCCCCGACGTGATCGCCGTTGAAGGCAACCTGGTAGCCCTGCAGGTAAAGGCCGCCGTACTTCGCCTTCGCCGACAGCTCCTCGTCGTGGCCGAACAAGTCTTCGTGGAAGGCGGTGACGCCGTAGCTGAAACCGTAGCCGGTTTGCGACGAGAGCGCGGGCAAGATCGCCGCGGTGCGCTCGTCGTTGTAGAGAAGGTCGATGGTATGCTCGACCACGGCGTGGCGCTCGAGCACTACGGCCAGCGCGTTGACGGGCAAGAACGCGATCTTGAGCGCGAGGTTCGGAACGAACAGGAGCGCGCGCGGACCGAACAAGAGCGCGTCTTCGGGCTCGGTGCCTGGCTCCTCTTCCCAGCCGCGAGCATCTTCGGGCTCGGCAACGGCGTCCTGATCGCGATAGGCCGGCAGCGGCTCGAGCTCGTGCGTAGGCTTGCGTTCGGCTTCGTCCGGAGGCTCGCGCTCGGCATCGTCCGAGCGCGGTACGTTCGCCGCGGCGGCGTCGGTAGTCGACGGCTCGGACGGAGCTGGCTGAGCTCGTGCCGGAGCCGCAACGATGACGAACCGAATCGCAACGAGCATCGCAACGACGGTGCCGGAACGAACACATCTCGGAGAAAAGCTTGGGGGCACGTGTCGCGATTCCTGAGCCGGAGCCTCGGCGGCGAGGATGATTGCAGGACTTCGGGAGCGGGCGCACGCAAATAACGCGGCGCGCGCTTGCGGTCCCGAAGGTCGCCCGAGCGCACATCGCGCACGTCATCGAGCTCGTCGAACCGCTCATGGTATTCCGCGGCGACAATGCCAGAGGGCGGGATGATGCCAAGCTCGTTGCTCCCCGTCCCATGGGACGGCGCGGCTGTCCCATGGGACACCCGCCACGGTCGCGCCGCGCAGGGCGCCTTTTCTGCTCCGGAAACGCCGTGAAACCCGCGCGCGCCGGTGATGGCACCGCGCGTGCACCGCGGGGTCCCGCGACGCGCAAGACGCGCCGCTTGCGAGGAGTCGAAGATGCCTCGAATCGTTCATGAACCGTCTCAGGACAAGCGCCGCTCGCCAGTCGGCGAAGGGCCGCTTCGCGCGTTCCCGTGCTCGATCCAGCGACGTCGCTGGACGGCGCTCGGCGGCCTGTTCCTGCTGTGCGGGTGTCAGGTCACGGTGGAGGAGGACGGGGATGAATCGGGCGCCCTGGAGGCGGTTCATGTTTCACGGGAAGCGCTGGCGGCGCTGGAGTTCACCAGCCAGTGTCAGCGCCAGCTCACGACGAGTGACGAAAGCTTGTTCGAGCAGGCGTTCGCGCTCGTGCAAAAATACCAGCACGACGTCGAGGATCACATCGATCAGGAGCTCGCGAGCGGCAACCCGGATTCGTACGTCGCCATCTCGGCGGATCGAATGGACCGCTGGCGCGGGGGTGTCGCGGAGATGGGGCGCGGCGACGTCAAGGTCGCCTGCGAGTACAACGCCACGAGCAACCGCTGCGCGAACAACCCGGGAACCTTCGGCTGGACCTTCGGGCTCGACCCGCTTTTCGTGTGGGCGCGCGATCGGGTCCACGTCTGCATCGACAACGTCCGCGCGCAAGCCTTTGCGGGCGGCGCGCTCGGGCTGACCGCGGACACGCTCGCCCACGAGCTCATGCACCACGTCGACGGCTTCGAGGGTCACGGAGCGGGAGGGTTCACGAACCCGGCCAACCCCGACACCGCCGCCGAGACGATCGGCGTCGCCGTCGAGCACTTGATCATGACTCCGGACCTGCGACCGACCATCACGTCGATGACCCATTCCTTCGCGGGCAGCGATCACGGCGTGTTCATCGACGTCGAGGTGGAGAACCTGAACCCCGAGTCCGATACCAACCTGATCGCGTTCTCGGGAACGCGGCGCAATGTCACCAGCACGCTGCGGCTGCGCGTCGACGGAGTGACCGCCGACATCGTGAGCGTGAGTCCGCTGAACGGCGGGGCGAGTCGCGTCGAACGCCTCGAGGCGACGATCCCCGCGTACGACCCGGGTGCGGATTCGGAGTACGAGCTCTCGGTGACCGCCGACTCCGGCAATGTGCTCTTCGAGAGCGACGAGCTCAACAACGACGACGGTACCAACTACAGCACGGCCGTGGATCTCGCCATCGCGGTCGAAGTTGCCGCGGAGCCCGTCTGCCATAGGCTCGAGCTCAGGACCGACGTGTACCCGCCGGGCTACTACAATTGGTTCGAAATTCCGTACCGGGTACGCGTCACCAACGTCGACCGGAAAACCGACGCCGCCACCAGCGACGTCGTGATGATGTACCAGGACATGTGGTCGGAATCCAATCTGACGTCGCAGCAAGAGGTCTGGATCCCGGCGCTGGCTCCGCTGGAGACCGAGGAAGTGGACTTCCGCCTCGACGTGCCGACCGACTCGACTTGTTCGGGTCCGGTCGGCGCGGTCGACGTCTGGTTCATCACCGACTGGAACGCCGCCACGATCTTCGACGTCGATCGCGGCAACAACGTCGTTTCGCTCGTCATCGACGAGGACTATTGGAAGCCCGACTACGTCGTTTCCGTGGCCGGAGGGAGCGGCAACGGTGCCGGCGCGGTCGGCCTGAGCGCCGTGGCGACCGGCGGCGTCGTTCCCTACTCGGTTCGCAACATCGGCCCAGCACGGGCGGGCAAAGGCACGTCGATCGCGCTGAGTCGCACGCGCGTGCTCGACGGCTACGGCGCGAGCGTCTTTTCGGCGCTGACGCTCGATATCGACCCCGGCAAGGAGCAAAGCTTCGCGGCGAGCGTCGACGCCGGGGCGTGCGAGGCCGTCACCTACACGATCGAGGCGGACCACGCCGGCGCGATCGACGAGGCCGACGAAGACAACAACACGGCGCTCGCAACCCTGCATCCGTCGCCGGCCGTCCTGATCCAGTGCAGCGATGAGCAGATTGCAATCATCGGCTGCGCGAGCGCTTGCGGTGCCAGCGTCGCTTGTGAGACGCCATGCCGCGACCTCTTCGATCTCACCACGTGCGGGTCGTTCGGTGACTGCTACTACCCCGAGCTCGATGGGTGGGCGCCCGTCGACGCCGCCTTCCCGAACGGCGGCGGCATTTCGCGGACGCCCCGCGAAGGGTGGGAAAGCGACCTCATCCGCGACGAGCTTCAGCCCCGCTGAGCGCCGCCCGTCCGGGCCAATTTCTCTGGTCCGGCGACCAACCGAAAGCCGGAGCCCCCAGGCCAAGCGATGTCACCAGTAGTGGTGAACGAGCTCGCGCACGCGGTTTGTGTAAAGCTTGGCGACGGCCTCGAGCGCGGCGTCCGTGAGCGGCGGCAGGTCCGCCGCTCGCACGTTCTGCTCGAGCTGGGAAGCGCGGCGCGCCCCCGGAATGGCGCAGGTGACGGCGTCGTTCATCAGGATCCACCGCAGTGCGAACTCCGGCATCGTGACACCCTGGGGCAAGAGCGGACGCAATGTTTCCACGAGCTCGAGCGCCGTCTCGTAGTCGATGCCCGAGAATGTCTCACCCCGGTCGAAAGCCTCGCCACGGCGATTGAAGGAACGATGATCGTCGGGAGCAAACGTACTCTGTTTGGACAGCTTGCCCGTGAGCAGTCCCGAGCTCAGGGGCAGCCTTGCCACGACGCCCACGCGAAGCGCCCGCGCGCGCGCGAAAAACAGGTCCGCAGGTCGCTGCCGGAATAGGTTGTAGACGATCTGCACGGACTTTACGCCGGTGTACTCGATCGCCTTGAGCGCCTCCTCCACGCGCTCCACGCTGACGCCGTAGTGGCGCACCTTGCCCGCGTTCACGAGCTCGTCGAGGACGCCGAAGCATTCCGGGCGGTAGTACACGTCGGTCGGTGGACAGTGAAGCTGGAGCAAGTCGATGCAGTCGGTGGCCAGGTTTCGCAGGCTGCGCTCGACGAAAGCCGTCAAGCGCTCGCGCCTGTAATTTTCAGCGGTGTGCGGGCTCGCTCCGCGACCCACCTTGGTCGCGACGACGATCGGCTCCTTCACTTCCTGTCGCAGCCACGCGAGCAGGCGTTCGCTGTGCCCGTCGCCGTATACGTCCGCCGTATCGAAGAAGGTGACGCCCCGCTCCACCGCGGCAACGAGCGCGCGCTTCGATTCGTCGTCGTCCACGTTTCCCCAACTGCCGCCGATGGCCCACGCACCAAAGCTCACCGTGGACACGTGATAGCCCGTCCGCCCCAGAGTCCGGTACTGCATCGGCGCGATGTAGCCGCTCGCACGAGGCACGGCAAGCCGCTATGCTCTTCGCTGTCACGTGAATCGGGGCTGGGGAGCCGCGAAAAACGCGTTCTGGGCAAGGACGCCCCTGGCGAGCCAGCCGAGCAGGTAGCGAGCCATGGCAAAATCGTCCTCGAGCAAGTCCCAGACCAGCTCGACGTCGATGCACGAGACGCTGCCAGCTTGCCGCGCAGCGCACCGAGCGTGTCGCGGTTGCCCGGCAAGCGCCTCTCGCGCGCCCACGAGCGCGCCCGGCCACGCCCTCTCGCCACGCGTTTCGAGCGCTCCGGAGAGTACGAATACGAGGCTCGAAGCCGCTTCGCCCGCCGGCCATAGCGTCTCGCCCGCTGCAAGGCTCCGCACCTTGGCCCGCTTCGCCAGCGCCGCGACGCCGCGAACCGGCGCGGCCGAGAGCGCGGACGTACCACGCAGCCACAGAATGCGCCGCACCAGGTCCGCGTCGGGGGGAAGGTCGAACTTCGGTCTGGACGACGCTGCGACGTCGGCGACGGCGCAGAGGTTCGCGGCCAGGCGCTCGACCGCGTGAGTGAGCAGGGCAAAGTCTTCCTCCAGGGCTTCCCAGAGGTCGTCGGAGTGGATCGAAAAGAGCTCCGCTTCCGACTCGGCGCGCACCTCGACGCCCGACGTGTGTCCCGCGAGCGCGTGCAAGAGAAACGCCGGCTCATCCGGCGTATCCCGGTGCCGGCTGCCGGCGAAGGAGACCGAAAGCTCCCCGCTGCGAACCAAGAGCACGCGCTCGAGCGGCTCTCGCCGGCGTTGCAGGCGACGGCCGCGAGGTACGCGTTCGCGCGCGAACTGTTCCGCGAGAACCTGCAGCGTGGGGGTCTCGACGTGCGCCAACCACGGAATCGAACGCAGATCCAGGAAGTCTTCGATAGCGTCGCTGTGGAGTTCCTCGCTCATGACGCCGCCTCGTCGCTTCCAATCAGCATGCGCCGGACCGTCCGTATTGCTCCGGCCCAGTCGTCGTCGGCCGTTAGAGAAATCCGTTCGATCGAGCCTCGCAAGGCGGGCAAGCCGAGCTCGGCGGCGCAGTACGCGGCAAACGCCGACACGGTGGCGCTCGGCGCGGCGATCATCTCCTCGAGGGCGCTCTCGAGCCCGGGGCTTTCGTCCAAAGCAAGCCGCGCCAGGCGCGCTTCAATCGGTTCCGCCGGGACGAGGCCCAGGATGGCGTGCCGGTATCGTTCCGGCACGGTGCTGTCGAGTAGCTCGAGCGCGCCGGCACGAACCGTGGCGCTTCCGGAATACAGGCAGCGGTGAATACGCCGATGATCCTCGGGGCCCCCCGCCAGCGAAAGCAGCCGAAAGATACGCTCCACGACCTCGTGTATCTTTTCGTCGATCAGCTCGCGCAAGAGCTCACCCGTCGGCGTGCAAAGGCGTGGCTCGCGCTTCAGCGCAACGGTGAGGGCCGCGCTCCACCCCTGCAGGGCCCGCCCCGCGCGGAGTGTTTCGGCGGTGACGCGATCGAGCACTTCCATGTCGAGCACGACGCCGGGGTGGTCGTGACGGAGGCGCCCGAGCGCGCGCAAGATCTTGTACTTGACCGACTCGCGAGGCTCGTGCTCGAGCCGCGCGAGCAGCACCCCGGCGGCACGCGGCGCTTCGAAGCGGCTGAGCGACCGCGGAACGTGCAAGCGAATCCCGAGCGGGAGCGTTTCATCGGCCAGGGCTCGCTCGAGCGCGCTGAACGCGGGCTCGCCGACTGCAACGAGGGCGTGGCGTGCGGCTTCGCGCAACCGGCGCTCGCCCAGGGCATTCAACAGGACGCCGATGAAGCGCCGATCGCGGGCGCTGGCGATCGCCTCCAGCGCCTCGGCGCGCACGGTGGCGTCCTCGTCTTTCGCCAGCGCCTCGAGAAACGGGGCGAGCGCGGGCGCAGGGGCTGCCGCGAGCGCACGCCCCACCGCCGCGCGCACCGAGGCGTCCGCGCCTTCGAGCAGCTCCGCCAGCTCCCGCGAGCCCCGTGCTTCGGCCATTCGCCGTGATGCAACGAGCTGAACCAGGGCCGTCCCGCGCACTTCCGGCGTCGAATCGTCGGCTGCTTCGCGCAGCGCCTCGCTGCTCGGGGCGACGGCCGTGATCGCGCGCAACACCGCCGCGCGCACCTCCGGCGGCGAGCTGGACAACAGGCGCATCGCCACGGGAACGAAGGTGTCGTCGCCGAGCGCGGCGAACATCTCCAGACACTTCAGCACTACGCGGGGTGACGGATGATGCAGGATCAAGGCGGGAACCAGATGCAGCTTGCCGTGCGCGGCGAATAGATCCAACGCCGCGAGCACTCGTTCGTCGCGCGGACTGTTCAGCGCGGCGAAGAGCGCTTCGAGCGACTGTTTGTCCAGCGGCGCCGACGACTCGGCCATGGTGTTCTCGACCAGGGTCTTGCGAAACAGCCCGAGATAGTCGCTGCGCAGACCGAGCGAGGCCAAGACAGCCAGCGCGCTCAAAAGCATTAGCGCGATGGCGTGCGGCTGGAGCTCCCGCGCGACCATCAGAAGCCCGAGGATTGCCAGGGAAGCGATGGCCTGGCCGCCGCGGTGACCGAGCACGTCCGCGACGGCCTTGCCCGCCGGACGAAGCTTGTGCGGCACGGGTACGTACAGCACCTCCACCGCCGTGCGGTACAGGGAATGCTTGAGGCTGCCGTCCACTCCCTGGATGACGAGCGCG
>DASWGX010000629.1:0-5553 GCA_036393455.1 Polyangiaceae bacterium | reverse complement strand
GTCGAGAGGAAGCTCGAGCCGCGGCTGCTCGTGCTGGCGCCGCCGCGCTTCTTCTTCTTCACGAAGCCGAATCTGCTCGATGATGAAAGGGGGTAGCATTCAGAGCTCTCTCGGCACGCCGCCGTTTTTCGAGCACTCACGCTAATGTAGTCGGTGGTGCTCGCCGGTCAAGTTCAGGACACGAGGCCTCTGTCGAGCGCTTTTTCCCGGTATGTAGGCGCTTCGGGGCACCAGCTCGTTCTCATCGCACTCTCGTCGCGCTGTGGGATCTCCGGTCCCAAGGGTTCGTGCCCGGGCCGGCCAGGGAGCCCGGAGCCTCTACCCTGGTAATACGTCACATCGCGCCAAGAGTTTTGGCCCGACGACCCTGGGGTTCAGAAGAACGCTGGACACACCGTGCTAGGGTCGCAGCCATGAGGCGCCTGGTGCGGCTCTCGGCCGGAGCCGTTCTCGCGGGAGCGCTCGCGTGGAGCGCGCCGTCCGCCGCGGGCGCCTTCGAGTTCAACGATCCGAGCTGGGAGGGCACGAGCGAGCTCTTGTCGCTCGCTCGTGAACGGCTCGGAGCTCATCGCGTCAAGCTGATCGCCACCATCGATTGGGGCGAGGTAACACCCGCCGACGCGCTCCTCGTCGTGCACCCGACGCGGGTGATCGAGTACGCGGAGGCTAGCGCCTTTTTGCGCGCCGGCGGCCGAATTGCGGTGCTCGATGACTTCGGAAGCGGTGCGACGCTGCTCGAGCGCTTTCAAATCCACCGTATTCGAGCGCCCGGCCGCCCCGTCGAATCGCTACGGGAAAATCCGCGTCTGGCCGTGGCCGTGCCAGCCGTTCAGCAGGTCGCGGGGCACGAACAGGGACGGCACCCGGTGGTCGCCCAAGTCGACCAAGTCGTGACGAATCACCCGAGCGCGCTTTCGCACCCGAACTTGACGCCCGTGCTCAAGATCCCCGCGCGAGGAGAACCGGACGCGACGCTGGCCGTCACCGGGATCATCACCGAGCGCGGGCGGCTGTTCGCCATGGCGGATCCTTCGGCGGTGATCAACCTGATGCTCCGCTATCCAGGAAACCGCGCATTCGCGACCGGGCTGGTCGACTACCTGGTCGAAGACGATCGCTGGGGCAAGCGCGGCGGAAGCTTGTACCTCGTGGCCAACGACCTGCGGCAGCGCGGCAGCTTCGGCGGCGCCGATGACCTTTCGAGTCAGCTCGCCTCCGAGATCGACGCGCTCGGCGACATGGTCAACGAGCTGCACACGCGGGGCCTGCCGCCCGTGGCCGCAGAACTTCTCGGCGTCGTGGCCGGGCTGCTCTCGCTCGGCTGGGTAGCGTGGGTGGCGACGCGTCCGTATCGCCGCATCGAGCCCCGGTTCGCCCGGGCCCTCCCCGTGGTCGCGCAGGGCGGCCTGGCGGGCCGCGCCGCGGCCCTCGCGGCGGGCACCACGCACCGCGCGCTCGCCGTGATCGAGGTCAAGAGCGCGCTCGGCGAGGCCCTAGCCGACCACCTCGGCCTCCCCCCGAATTCGGCTCCGGACGAGCTGGTTCGGGCGCTCGGCGAAAGAAACGTGTCGCCGGCGCGGCTGGCGGAGCTGAAAGCGCTTCTGATCGAGCTACGAGAAGTGGAAAACTCCGTGGCTGCGGCTCAACCCGTCCGGGTGAGCGTCGCGCAGGTTCGCCTGCTCTGGAAACGTGCGGCTCGGCTGCTCGAGGCCATCTCGGAAGAGCAGAAGCCGGGCCCTCAGCGGAAATCGACATCGTGAGTCACGCACTTCAAGTCAACGAGATAGAGGCTGCTCGAGAGCGGCTGCTGGAAGTCCGTCGTCAGGTGTCCACGGTTTTCATAGGCGACTCGGCCGTGGTCGACACGATGCTGGTCGCGCTGCTCGCCCGCGGACACGTGCTCTTGGAGGGCGTCCCGGGAGTCGCGAAAACGACGCTGGTCAAAACCGTCGCCAAGACGCTCGGGAGCTCGATCCGCCGTATCCAGTTCACGCCCGACCTCTTGCCCGCGGACATCACCGGCACCTACGTGCTGAGCCCCAAGGACGGCACCTTCTCGTTGCGCGCGGGGCCCATCTTCGCGAACGTCGTGCTAGCCGACGAAATCAACCGCGCGCCGGCGAAAACTCAATCGGCGCTGCTGGAGGCGATGCAGGAGCGCCAAGTCACGATTGAAGGCGATCGTTTCGAGCTGCCGAATCCGTTTTTCGTGCTCGCAACGCAGAACCCCATCGACCTCGAGGGAACCTACGCATTGCCGGAAGCGCAAATCGACCGCTTTTTGGTGCGCGTGACCGTGGGCTATCCTTCGGAACGTGCCGAAGTCGCCATGCTGCACGCGCACGGCGTGCAGACGCCGGAGCCGACGCCGGTACTGAGCGGCGAGGACGTGCTGCGCCTGCAATCCATCGCCTCGCGCATCCACGTCGAGCACGACATTCACGAGTACGTGGTGGCGCTCTCTCATTTCACGCGCAATCACCCGCGCGTGGTGTTGGGTGCGAGCCCGCGCGCTTCGCTCAGCTTGCTGCGCGCGGCGAAATCGCACGCGGTCCTGCAGGGACGCGCTTTCGTCACGCCCGACGACGTTCAAGCGGTCGCGCCGGCCGTCCTTTCGCACCGGCTCATCCTGGTGCCTGAGCTCGAAGGCGACGTCCGGGCACGCGCCGGCGTGGTCGAGGAAGCGCTGTCCAAAGTAAGCTACCGGCGCTCGGTGCGCCCGGTGTGAGGAGCTCGGCTCAACGGGACGGCGAAAACACGTAGTCCCGATGCAAGGGGTAGTTCAGCCCCACGAAAACCGCCACGCGAGCCAGAAACCACGCGGCGCTGGCCCCGAGCCCCGGCAAGAGCAGCAGCGCCGCCACGCCGAGCGCGTTGAAGACGGCGGAAAACCCGCTCACGACCGCGTAGCGCCGCGCCATCCTTGGCACCGGGCCGCTGCTCTCGAACGCCCATGACCGGTTCAAAGTGAAATTGAAGATCGCGCCGACCAGGCAACCGAGGAACGTCGCGTAGGACGGCCATAGCCCGGCGCCGTCGTGAAGGCCGCGAAATACGACGAAGTCGACCAGGGTGGCCGCGCCGCCCGCGAGTGCGTTGCGGCCGAGACTGCCCCGACCGAGAAAACCGCCGCCGCCCGCGGGCGCGACCGGATCGGCGAGGCGTCGCCTGAGCAGCGCGACCGCGACGCCGAGCAGCAAGAGCGCTCCGGTCGAGACCGCGATCCGTTCTACGTTTCCGAGGCGCGCGACGAGCGGCGCCGAATCGAGCAGCGAAGGGACGAAGTCCTCCATTCGGCCGCGCTGTCAGTTCGCGCCGTCGACGCCCGCCTGCAGCGCGCGGCGATAGGCGCCCGGTGAATGCCCGACGCTGCGCTTGAAGGCCTTGCTGAACGCGGTTTCGGAGTCGTAACCGACGTTCTTCGCGACCTCCGCGAGACTCGCGCGGCCATTCCTGAGCAGGCTGGCCGCCTTGGACATGCGCCACTGGGTCACGTATTGGAGCGGTGGCCCGCCAACCAGGCGCGTAAAGTGGGCCGCAAATGCCGAGCGGGACATGCCAACCCGCGCGGCCAGACCCGCTACCGTCCAGGGTTGCTCGGGGGCTTGGTGCACCAGCGCCAGCGCTGACCCGATCTGGGCGTGCGCCAGCGCGGCGAGCCACCCGCTGGTCGGCTCTGGCGCGCTACCGAGATAGCCGCGAACGATCTGGATGAAGAGAATATCGGCAAGCCGCCCGATCACGGTACGCGCGCCGGGTCGGTTCGAAGCCGCTTCGCTGGCGATGAAACCCAGCGTCATTTCGAACCACGGCGTCGCGCGCGCCACTTGACCCGTGAGGTGGATGACCGACGGCAGCGCCGTCAACAGCGGATGGCGGTGTGCGTCGGTAAAGAGAAACTGTCCGCTCAAGATCACCGTCTTCGGTCCGCTTCCGCCTGCGGCGAAGACCAGCCCGTTCTCGCACGGCTCGGGCCCAATCATGGGCCGGAGCGGTATCACTTCGCTCGAACGGTGATCGCGCAAACGATGGGAATGACCGCGCGGCAGCGCCACGACGTCGCCCGCCTCGAGCATCCAGCGCTCTTCCACGCCTACGACTTCGAGCTCGCACCGTCCCTCGGAGACTGCGTGGAACATGGCTTCCGGCGTAGCGCCGAGCTCGAACCCCCAGGGGGCACGAAACTCGAACCGGCCCGAGCACACGGCGGCGACCCGCACCGTCTCGAGTACATCCGTCAAGACGTCCATCCAGGCTGGAGCATACTTCTAAACAAAAGAAGGCACCATCACTGTCTGACCGTCCGGTCACTTCGCATTTTCACGACGCGACGCGTCGGAGTCAGCGCGTTCCGGCGACGCTCGGGGACTGGATGCCGGGTTGATCGAACGCCTGGCCGAACGTCACGAAGGGCGTGCCCGGCAACGTGTCGTGGTCCTCGGCGAGCGGGAAGCCCCAGTCAGCCCGGAAGATCAACCGATTCGCTTGTGGGAACAGGATGCGAAGACCGAGCCCGGCGCTCTGCCGAATCACCAGATCGCGCAGGCGATTGGCGGCGCCGCCGGCATCGTAGAACAGAGCCAAGCCCACTTGAGCGGAGAGGATATCCAGCGCCGAGCTGCGAAACTCGAAGGACTGCGTGGCGACGTCATTGCCCAAGAACTCGCCGATGCGATAGCCGCGCAGGCGGTTCTGTCCGCCGAGTGAAAGCGGCGCCGTGTTCAAGCCGTCGAGATAGCGATTGACGAGCAGCCCGCCATAAACGAAGCGACCCGGTCCGAGCGGCGGCGTCGCCAGAAACAAGGCGAGATCGATCGACGCGGCATGCCTCCCGTCGCCCGAAAATTCGATGCTCGACCAGACGACGCCGCGAGCGAACCCGCCGCCGGGAAAGAGCGTGTAGGCGAGCGCGGCGTCAGTCGCCAGCGAGTCACGCGAAGAGCCCCAGGCCTGAACGGCGGGCGACATGCGAACCAGCACGTCCGCTCCGCGGCGGTAGTCCTCCTGCAAACCGAGCGTCGCCACGTCGAGCAGGTTCTCGTAGCGCCCCGCGAACTGGCGAAGCTCGAGGAAGGGACCGATGCGCGTGTCGCTGCGCGGAACGATGTCACGCTCGAACTCCCGCGCCGCGACTTCGGACGCGCCCGCGAA
The DNA here is from genome assembly GCA_036393455.1 of Polyangiaceae bacterium. Lineage (GTDB taxonomy): Bacteria > Myxococcota_A > Polyangia > Polyangiales > Polyangiaceae > DASWGX01. The sequence goes on along the minus strand of DASWGX010000629.1, from coordinate 402 downwards.
TGCCGGTGGCCGAAACGCGCCCCGCGTCGCTTCGACGCCCGCGGACAGATCCGTCTTAGGGGCCCGTCCAAAGGAACGCGTGAGCGTGTAGCCCGCCGTGAACTCCTCGGCGTCGTACACGACCGGAATGGCTTCGACTTCAGGCGTGGACGGCGCGTCGTACCTGCGCACACGCCCGTCGACGAGTCGCCGCACCACTTGCTTGTCCCACTGAAAGGACGTCGCCCAGCCCCAGCGGGCGTCGAGCGAGTAGAGCGGCTTTCCGAAGCTCACCTCGCCGCTGGATCCCTCCGCGTTTCCACTGTCGCGGTTGAAGAGCAGGTTGGCCGCCACCAAGCCGGCGAGTCGCGTTCCCAGGATGCGCGTGTGGGACGCGATGGCACCCACGGAATACGTGTCCGG
>DASWGX010000628.1:0-6479 GCA_036393455.1 Polyangiaceae bacterium | reverse complement strand
AAAACGCCGTAACCGACGTGAGCATGACCCGGCTGCCGGCCAACCAGAGCGAAGGCGACATGCCGCGAATCGCTCTCTCCACGGGAGAGCTCGACGCGCTCGAGTGTCTGCTGCGCAAGATCGGCATTTCGGACTCCGAGTTCACGAACCCCGACGGCTCGGGCCGTATCAACTTGTTCGCCGGGCACGAGGGCACGCCGAGCTACGACGCGGCGCTGAACGGCGGAGCCGACTTCGAAGTCTCGGAGGACGCGCTCTGGGACAGCACCGAAAGTCTGATACGCTACGACGTCGTGCTCCTGGCCTGCGAAGGGGGCCAGTTCCTCAACGAAAAACCCGAGTCTTCACAGCAAGCGGTGTTCGATTACGCGAACGCGGGCGGCCGCATCTTCTTCTCGCACTGGCACAAGGTCTGGCTGGAAGAAGGTCCCGATCCGTTCCCGGATACGGTAGAGTTCACCCAGTTCGACACGGATCACGATCTTACTGCCACGATCGACACGACGTTCCCCAAGGGGAACGCTCTGGCCGAATGGTTGATGAACGTACAAGGCTCGACGACGCTCGGCGCCGTCGACCTCGTCGACGCCCAGAATACGGCGGCCGAAGAGAACCCCGACTACGCTCAACGCTGGATCTACAACCCGATGGACGAAGAGGTCGAGGGCATCTCGGTCAAGTACATCACGGCCAACACACCGCTCGGCAGCGCGGCCGACGCTCAGTGCGGGCGTATCGTGTACAGCGACATCCACGTTTCGACCGGCGACACCTCGAGCCCGAATACCGAGTTTCCCGCGGGCTGCACTTCGAGCGGTCTGACGCCGCAGGAGAAAGTCCTGGTGTTCATGCTGTTCGATCTGTCGGCATGCCTGATCCCGGACGACGAGCCTCCGCGCCCACCGCGCATCCGCTGAGTCCGACGATTCGCGAGGCCTTGCTCGGAGTCCGCAGGCTTCGAATTCCAGAGCAAGACACGGAGTGCGACGCTACGGCTTCGGTCGTAAGGTCGTCCCATGGCGCCCAGGAAACGGCGAAAGGAGACGCTGCCGATGCTCGAGAAAAACCGGTCGTTCCCCGCAAGGACCGAGAACGACCCGCGCTGGACGGCCGTATGCGCGCGCGCCCCCGGCGCTGACGGCACCTTCTTTTACTCGGTCAAAACGACCGGCGTCTACTGCCGGCCTTCGTGCGCGGCGCGGCGAGCCAGGCCCGAGAACGTCGCGTTCCACGCGAGCGCCGCGGACGCCGAGCGCGCGGGGTTTCGACCCTGCAAGCGATGCAGACCCGACCAGGCGCCGGCGGGTACGCGAAACGCGGCGCGGATCGCACGACTGTGCCGTCTGATCGAGAGCCGCGAGAGGGCGCCCGCGCTCGACGAGCTCGCGCGCCACGCGAACCTGAGCCGCTACTACACGCACCGGCTCTTCAAGGCCGTGACCGGCGTCACGCCGAAGGCGTACGCGGCGGCGCACCGAGCCCGGCGCATGCGCGAACAACTGCGGTCCCGAGACAGCGTGACCGCCGCGATCTACGGCGCCGGCTACGGCTCTTCGGCGCGCTTCTACGACGAGTCGAACGAACGTCTCGGAATGACGCCAACCCAGTACCGGGCCGGCGGAACAGAGCTTCGAATTCGCTTCGCGACCGGTCGGTGCTCGCTCGGGTGTGTCCTGGTCGCCAAAAGCGAGCGCGGGGTGTGCGCAATTCTACTCGGCGACGGCCCCGCGGAGCTGCTGCGCGAGCTCGAGCGACGCTTTCCTCGCGGGCGGCTGATCGAGGCGGATGCAAAGTTCGAAGCTCTGGTCGCGACAGTGGTCGGCCTGGTCGAGGACCCGAGCACCGCAAGCGAGCTCCCGCTCGACATTCGCGGCACGGCGTTTCAAGAGCGCGTCTGGAAGGCGCTCTCGCGCATCCCCGCCGGCAAGACCGTAACTTACTCCGAGCTCGCCAGCGCGATTGGCGAACCGAAAGCCGTGCGAGCCGTCGCCCGCGCCTGCGCGCAAAACGCGCTCGCGGTGGCCGTTCCCTGCCACCGCGTCGTACGCACGGACGGAAGCCTCTCGGGCTACCGCTGGGGCGTGGAGCGGAAGCGCGAGCTTTTGCGGCGCGAAGAGAAAGGCCCGGGGGCGCGGGCTCGCGGCGGCGCCGTCCAGCCAGAGCCTTCAGCCCACGTTCGCGCCAGCGCTGGACACGACCACCGCCAGACCGACGGCAATCACGAACACGGTGAAACCTCGGCGCAGCCTTTCCACCGATAGGTAGGCGGCCATACGTTCACCGGCCAGAGCGCCCGCGACCGCGGCGGCGGTCAACGCGGCGACCAGCCCGAGATCGAGTCGCGCATCGCCGACGTGGCCGACGAACCCGGCGGCGCTGTTGATTGCGATGACCAACTTCGGGTTCGCGAGCTTGAGACCGCGCATCAGCTTCACGCAGTAGTCGTGCGCCGGGTAGACGAGCGCCTCGTCGGGCAGCTTCAGCAGCTTGTCGAACGAGCTTCGATATTCGGCGCGCGGTTGCCGGAACGGCATGACGACTCTTTCCTTCTGGCCGGTGAGAGCCAAGCGGCGGAAAAAGGGTTCCGAGCCTCGCGCCCGAGCCCAGCCCGCGGCAGAACATCCCGCGTGCTTCGTGGTAAGGGCGGAACGTGCCCGACGAGACGGACCAAAGCCTGTTGGAGCGAGCGCGCTCGGGCGACGATCGCGCGCTCGAAACCCTGCTCGAACGCCATCAGAGCCAGGTCTACCGGTTCGGCATGAGGATGTGCCGGGACCCGGAGGACGCCAAAGACGTCCTGCAAGACACGCTGCTCGCGATGGCGCGCGGCGTGCGCGATTTCCGGGGTTCCTCGTCGATCTCGACCTGGCTTTACGGCATCGCGCGGAGCTATTGCATCAAGAAGCGCCGCCGCAGCAAGTTCGCGCCGGAGCCGGAGCGCTCGCTCGACACCGACGTGACGCCGGAGGCCGCACACCTTCTGGATCCGACTCGGGGCCCCGACGACGCCCTGGCCGGCAAGGAGGTGGAACGCGCGCTCGAACAGGCGATCGGCGCGCTCGAGCCGGCGTACCGCGAGGTCCTGATACTGCGCGACGTCGAGGGGCTCAGCGCGCCCGAGGTGGCCGAGGTGCTCGACGTCAGCGTCCAGGCCGTGAAGAGCCGGCTGCACCGCGCGCGGCTCCTGGTGCGCGCGAGCCTCGCGCCGCTGCTCGGTATCCCGAGCGCGGCGCCGCCGGCACCGGGAACGTGCCCCGACGTGCTCACCCTGTTCTCGCGGCACCTCGAGGGTGGTGCCCTGAAGACGCTGCCAGCACCTCCAAACGCGCGACGCTGACCGAGGCGTCCGAGTCGCCGGGCCCGCTCTCGCTGAAGAGCAGGCTCGCTCGCGCGCTCGAGAGGCTCAGGTAAGCCGTATGCTCAAGGTCGTTACCATCGTCGCATTCGGCGGCTGGAACCGAAGGGCGGCCCGCCGCCCGGGCTCCCTACCGCGGCGGCGCGCGGCCGCGTAGCGCGGGCGACATTCCGGTGATTACGCGGACTAGCCGGCGCGCCGCCGCAGGCCTAGAACCGCCGGCGGCGCATCGGCCAGGAGCAAACCCCGATCACCGAGGCCGTGGCAGACGCCGACGAGAAAGGCAGCCTCTCATGTTCAAGAAAGTCGCGTTCACGATGTACCCGATCACCGATGTCGCGCGTGCCCGGAAGTTCTACGAAGAGACGCTGGAGCTCGAGTTGGGAATGTCGGGCGGCCAGGCCGGCATGTACTGGATCGAGTACGACCTGCCCGGCGGCGGTTGCCTGGCGCTCACCAACACGACCGGCGAAGAGCCCAGCGCCGCCGCGGGCGGAACCGTCGCCCTGGAAGTGGAAGACCTCGCGAAGCTGGTCGAAGACCTCAAGGCGAAGGGCGTCACCTTCAAGAGCGACGTCATTCGCGGGCCCAGGTGTCGCATGGCGGTGTGTCTGGATTCCGAGGGGAACTCGCTCGTGATCCACCAGCTCGATCCGAAAACCGCAGCGTGACCTTGGACGGCAGGTACCCCGCGCCGCCGCCGGCGCTGCTACGCTCGGCCGGAGCTCGCCGCGCGGGAGCCCTGCTTTTCGGCCGCGGCTCGTCCTCATGCCGGCCCGCTCCCGTTCGTCGCTGCTGAGCCGACTGCTCGGCTTCGGGTTCGACGTCGCATCGTCGGACGACGCGCACGCGGTGCTGGGGCGCCGCGTTTCGCTGTACCTGCGGCTGATGGGCGGCGTGCTCGCGACGTTTTACGTGTTCGACGCAGCTGCCGCGGTGACGGAGCGCGGAGTCGGAGCTCTCGCGACGCCGGGGTTGCTCGTGCATCTCTCGGTGACGCTCGCGGCTCTCGGCGGCTGGTTCTCCTTGCGCAAGGGCGAGCGCTCGTCCGCGCTGATCCAGGCGATCGAAGCCGGCGCCACGCTCGCCATCTGCGGAGCGGCTCTGGTGCTCGTCGAGATCACGCCGGTGCCCGGCGATCAGATCATGGCGGGTCCGAGTTTCGCGGTGCTGTTCACGCTCATTGCACGCGCGAGCATCGTGCCGAGCAGCGGCGCGCGCACGCTCTTCATCGGGCTCGTCGTCACCGCCCTCGCGAGCTACGTCTACCGGCTGCGCGGGACGGCTACCGACCAGTTCGCGCCCTTCGTCGGGCCCTGGACGTTTACCTTCGTCATCGCCTCGACCTTCATTTCGCGCGTGATTTACGGACTGGAACGACAGGTGCGAGAGGCCCGACGGCTCGGCCAGTACATCCTCGAAGAAAAGCTGGGCGAGGGCGGAATGGGCATGGTGTACCGCGCGCGCCACTCGATGCTGAGGCGACCCACGGCGATCAAGCTGCTGTTGCCGGAGCGCGCCGGGAAAGTCAGCCTGGCGCGCTTCGAACGCGAGGTGCGACAGACGGCGCGGCTCAGCCACCCCAACACGGTCACGATCTACGACTACGGTCGCACGCCGGACGGGATCTTCTACTACGCTATGGAGCTGCTCGATGGCGCGACGCTCGAGGACATCGTTGCGGTGGATGGTCCGCAGCGCGCGGCGCGAGTCATCCGCGTACTGTCCCGTTCGGCGGGGGCGCTCGCGGAGGCTCACGCGAGTGGCCTCGTCCACCGCGACATCAAACCCTCCAACGTCATGCTGTGTCGACAGGGCGGTGTTCCGGACGTGCCTAAAGTCCTGGACTTCGGCCTGGTGAAGGATGCAACGGGCGACGCCTTGCTCACCCAGGCGCAAACGCTGATGGGTACGCCGCTCTACATGTCACCGGAGTCCATCGTCGATCCGGACACGGTCGACGCGCGCAGCGATCTGTATGCGCTCGGCGCCGTCGGCTATTTCATGCTCACTGCTCGGCACGTCTTCGAAGGAAATACCGTGCTAGAGGTGTGCCACCAGCATTTGAACGTACCGCCCGTGCCTCCTTCGGCGCGCGCGGGTAGACCGGTTCCGGAGACGCTCGAACGCATCGTGCTCGCCTGCCTGGAGAAAGATCCGGCGGCGCGCCCAGCCAGCGCCAAGGAGCTGGAGCGGCGCCTGCTCGACGTTCGCGACGCCGGCACCTGGAACACCCTCGACGCGGAGCGCTGGTGGAACGAGCGCGGACCGGAGCTCGAGCTGCGGCGCACCGAGACGGTGAAGTCCGAGACTCGAACCCTGGCGGTCGACCCGTCGCTGCGCAGTTGACTCGGACCAACACCAGAGGACCGCGCACCGTCGAAAGCAGACGAGCGTTGTCGTGCGCGCGGCGCATCGTGGACACGATGGCCTTCGCTCGTTCGGCCCCCCATGACGAGGCTCACGCCGGGCCTTTGCCGGCGGGAAGCAAGGTCTCCTGCCGTTTCTCCGGCGTGAACAGCGACAGGATCATCGCAACGAAGGTCGCGACCCATGACGCAAGCGCCAGGTAGACGAAGTACCGAGGGATCACGAGGAGGAATTCAAGGTCGGCAGCTTGGGCCAGGCGAGTGGTGCAAACCGTGTACATACCAAGGGGGAAGACCATCCCCCAATATTGGGGGTCGTAGCGCACCGGGAACCGGCGAACCGCGTGACGCCAGATTCCCAAGATCACGAGCAGCGGGATCCACCACGTCGCCGTCACCCAGAAAAAGAGCGTGAAGCCGGTCAGAAACGGTTCGAGCATGTGAAGAAACGGCGACGCTTCACGCGCGAGCAGCAGCGTGGAGCCCGCCAGCGTCGTAATGGCGACGGCTCCCATGTTGATCCAGTAGGGCGGCGTGAGCCGTTCCATCGTCATCTCGAGAAACGTGAAACGATAGAAGATCAACGTGATGATGGTCAGGTAGAGCATGGCGCCGAGCAGATACATGCAGAGCGCGAGAAAAAGCATGGGCTCGCGCGCCGTCATGTCGAGGGCCAGGAGCGAGCCGAGAATGGACACGCCCTGCGTCGCCACGATTGCGATGAGCCAGGCGCCGTTGATGCCCGCTTCCAGAGA
>DASWGX010000627.1:0-2921 GCA_036393455.1 Polyangiaceae bacterium | reverse complement strand
CGCGACCAGGGCGCCTCGCGCGCCAAGGCGCGGCGCGCTCCGAGGACGAAATGGACGACGCCGGGCGCGCGCCACGGAGCCGCTCGCAGCCGCGCGGCCACCCCGGGCCAGCCGAAGGCTCGCTGATCGGCGATGCCGATTACTCGAACGCCTGGGTCGCAGAGGTCCGAGGCGCCGGGCTTGATCACGACGACGTCGTGCCCCGCGGCCGCCAGCCGTCGTGCCTCGCTGCGGACGAAGTGTCCGGAGGCGTCGCCGTCGGCGCTGGGGTAGCTCGTCGTTACGAGCGCGACGCGTCGCATCTAGGCCCTCGGTAGTTCTCCGAGCGCTTCGAGGCCTTGTTGCCCGTGCTCGTCCAGGAGCTCTCCGAGCGAGCGAAGATAGCGATAGCTGTAAATTCCGGAAGAGTGTTGATCGCCCCACGTGAGCGAGAGCGCGTAATTCCCGACCTGCTCCAATCCGACGATTTCGAGGTTGCCGCCGTCGACGAAACGGATGACGCCCGAGTGGCCCTGGCACCCCGCGCAGGGGCAGTAGCCGCGAAGGATGCGGTGCGGATACGCACAGGTCCGTCCGTCACCCCACTCGATTTCGAGCTTCCGCGCGCCGTGGGGAGCTTTGATTCTGACCGGGGTGAGCCGTTCGCCGGCCATAGGAGGCGCGAGCTTGCCCGAGGGCCGGCTCGGCTGTCCAGGTCGGGAACAGCAGCGGCACTCCCGCGCCCCATGGGGCGGCCGAGTGGGGACGGCCGAATGGGGACGGCCGAGTACGGGGCGAAAGGCCTTGCGTCGTCCTCGGGCGTCTGTCATACCCGCGTCCCGATTGGCAAATCCTACCGAAACCGTTCAGTGTAGGCCGCTCGAGGTCGCAGTCGGCGACAAAGGCATCGAGCGCGCCATCAAGCATTTGAAGCGCAAGATGGCGGCCGAAGGGGTGCTGCGGGAGCTGAAGAGGCGCCGCCACTACATGAAGCCGTCGGTCAAACGTCGCAAGAAGATGAGCGAGGCGGCCCGGCGCCGTCGCAAGCGCCTGCGCACCGACGAACCGCGCCCGTAACTGAGCGACCGCGGTAACTGGGCGACCGCGAGCGGCGGGTGCCATTTCAATGGCGTCGCCGAGCTCCCGCGACGTTTCTCGGCGCGCTCGAGCGTCGTGATTCGCCGTTGCTTGGCTGCCGGAAGGAGCAAATTTGGCCGCTCCGGACGGGCGTCGCTAGTAACGGAGCATGGCCGTCGCCTCGTTTCCCGCTGCGCAGTCCATTGCGCGGCGCGCGATCAGGCCGAACACCCTCGCGGATCGCGACGGCGGGTTTCGGCAGATCCCACGAAATACACCACCCGGAAGGCGCTCCCGCGAGAGTACGCCGGAGACGGGTCGCCAAAAGGGAACGCAGGACGCCGAGCGAGGTCGGCCGATCGTGCGGATTCGCACCATCCTCCTCGTTGTCGCTCTGGCAAGCTCGGTGCTCTGGCTTCAGCCGCGAGCCGTCGCCGCGTGGCGCCTGCACTCAGCCGCGACCGCCTTCGCGGACTACGCCGTCTGCATGGTCGGTCCTACCGGTCCCGCGCTCTTGCGCGACGCTTCTCCGGAGTTTCGCGTGCTCGTGCGCCGGCGCCTCCTGGCCGCCACGCCCGACGAACGCGTCTTCGAGCAGTGTGCGACCAAGGCCGGCGAGCTGACGGGATCGGCCGTCGCCGAGCAGGCGCACCGAGAAAGGGCGCGAGCGTTCTCGGAGTATGCCCTGGACGCTCCGGCGACGGCCGGATCGGGGGAACGCACGCTGGACGACTTGCGCGTGACGACGCGCCCACTCTCCGAGCTCGGCAAGACGTCGTGGCCCTTCGTCAGACAGGGCTACACCTCTCTCATCCGTTCCAGCGTCAATGCGCGCGAGGCGGTGCACCCCGTCGGCCCGTCCCGGCCGGGCCTGGGGCGCGGTTTGCCACGCTGGCGCGCTCGTTACCGCGCCGTACGAGCGGCACCGGGCGGCTTGCTCCTCGCCGTAGGACGGGACGCCAACCTGAGCGCCTACCGGAGCAAGAATCGCGGCGCTACTTGGAGCCCGATCTCACCGTATCACCCCGACGTGGAGCGATTCGCGGAGCGCTGCCCGGCTCCGAATGGCAACCGTGCGTTCCGCTTCGGCCTCTCGAACGACGCTTCACAGACGACCGTGGAGTACGAGGCGCCCGACTCGGTGGCGCATGCCGTCACGCTGGCGCCCGCGGATCGCGAGGTGCTTGCGGCCGCCTGCGACGACGACGCGCTCGTTGCGGCGGTGCACGGCGCCGGCGGCCGGGACGTGAGCTTTGCGGTGTGTCGCTACCGGCAGAGCTGTCATCCGTTCTCGGTCTCGAAGAGCGCCTGGCCATCGACGCTCACGTTCCCACTCGATCTCGCGCGAATTCGCGGTACGACCATCGTCGCCTGGGAGCGTCAAGGGGTCGTGCGAGTCACGACGAGTCGCGATGACGGTGAAACGTGGACGCCCGTTTCCGTGGCGTACGACCGTGCGGAGGTTCAGAGCGGTGGCGCGTACTTCGAGGCACCCGGTCACCTGCTCGCGGCGGGCGACCGGGTGCTGCTCTACGCCGGCTCGGAGCAGTCGAACACGGACTACTTGCTGCTCGTGAGCGACGACCTTGGCGCGAGCTTTCGCACGCCGTAGCCGCGATCGCCTGGGGCCGTCGAGCGCGAGCGATCGCGTGCAGGCGGGAGCTCAGGGCGGCCTGCTCCGGTACATGATCCGGCGCACCCAGCTTCGGTCACGTCCGAGCGCAACGGTATCGGTGTCTCCCGCGAGCACCTCCAGGGCCGCGATCAAGTTTTCCGCTTGCCGCCTTGCCGGGGCATCCTCCGCGTCGAGCGCGTAGATCTTCCGCCAGACGGCGAGCGCCGCGGGCCATGCTTCTAGCTTGACG
>DASWGX010000626.1:0-2517 GCA_036393455.1 Polyangiaceae bacterium | reverse complement strand
GCGAGAGCGACCCACGAGCGCAACCTCGTTCCCACGGTGATTTTCGGAGGCCAGGCGCTCGGCCTGCAAGGCGGGCAGTTCATCACCGCCAACAATCGCAATCACGTCGATATGTGGCTCGCCGTGGCTCAGGCCCTCGGCATCTCGGTCGACGACCTGTCCGGCGAAAAAATCCTGAGCGGCAACTACCAGGGCCCGCTACCCGTCTTGGCGTGAATCCCGAGCGGCGGCCGCTCCGGTGCTACGGCCCTACCGGCCGTTTTCCGACGAACACCTCGTACTACCGGACTCGAGCTCGGAGTGCCGCTTGAGATAGGAGGCATTGTTGCCGCCGCCGCTGCCGAGCTCGAGCAGAGTGCGACGCGAGCTCTTCGTACAGCCTGGGCGCGCCACTCGCAGGCGCCATCTACGTCCCTGTTCCGGGACCACCAAGCCATGACGTCTTCCGCGTTTGCCATTCGGTGGGACGGCCTTGGTCGCCGCTCGGAACGACGAGGCTACCGACGAAGTCCGCGTGCTCGTAGACGGCGCCGATGGAGCGCGCGATCGTGTCGAGATCGCCTTCACTCACCACGCCGTTGCTGGTCGCCTTGTAGAACTGGACGGTGACGCGAATCGGGAAGCGCGGATCGCGCTCGAGGAGCAAGCCGCCGCCTTCGTCGAAGAGGCCGCGCTTCTTGCCGTGGCCGAGCACGGCTTGCTCGACGTCGCTCTGCATGCGGCGCGGAGCGGACCTCGATTTCGCTGCCGCCTTCGGCGCCGCCGCGCTCAGGCCCGGCGCGCCGGCCCCGCTCGCTTCGGCTAGGCCGCCGAGCGCGCCGCGACCGCTGTGCTTGAGCGGCACTTGGACGAGCAAGAGCACGTCGGCGCCGCTTTCGAGCGCCGAGCGCTCGTCATCGCTGGCGGGTCCGCCCTTCTCGTCGATGCGCGCTCGAACGTCGCTCTTGCGCTCGGCCGTCAGCGCCGCGCGCGCGCCGCCGGCATTGAAGTATAGCTCTTGCCCCATGCCGGACACGCCGCTTTCCTCCGCACGGTTCTCGATCACGCGGATGCTGGTGCCCTGACGCGTGACGAGCACGGTGAGCACGGCGGGTGACATCGGAGCGGACTGGTAGTTGAAGACCACGGGGTTGAACTCGGCGCGCCCGCGCCGGGGGATCGGCAAGAAGACGGCCTGGGCGCTGACGAGGAAGTGCGTGTCTCGCTTGGCCAAGAGGTTGCCGCTGCCGCGGATGTTCCACGGCCGAGACGCGAAGCCGCGCAAGTTCGACAGCACGTCGGTGATTCGCACGCTGTGGAGCTTCTTCGGATCCTTCTCGTTCCCGACCCGCACCATCAGCTTTTCCGCCGCGATGTCGGCGCTGCGATCGGTGAAGTTCGGGAAGCGAACCACCGGCATCAAGGCGGCCTGCTCGGCGCCGATGCGCTCGTCCTGGAAACGAACCTGGAGCGTCACGTCCGAGATATTGGGCCCGAGCGACGACCCCTGGTAGCGCCCTGTGTCCTCCCAGGCGACGTTCACGACGTCGAGGCCGCGCCGGCGGGCGGCGTCGAGCACGCTCGTGTCGCCGACCATGCCGACGACTCGTTCCACCGCGTCGCGATGCGTCGCCGGCTCGACGATGCCCCACACGCCCAGCCGTTCCAGGGGCGCATGTCTCTCGAGCGTGACGTCCGGCTGCGACGCGGGCTCTTGCTCCTGCAACGCCACCGAACCCGGTGCTTTCCCGGCCGACTCGGGCCCGCCCACGGCCCTCACGGGCAAGGAAACCGGTGTGTCGGAAGCAGCGCTCGCCGGGCGCAGGCAGCCCGCGGCAAGGCCAGAAGCGGCGAGGATGAAGGCGGCAAACGGACGTCGAAGCTGTCGCATGATGGTTCTCCCTGAGTCGATAACGGGGCTCGGTTGCCGTTCCTACGCGGGGGACGGGAGAACGATCTGAGGGGCCTCGCGGCCACAAGGCTACCGGCTCTCGGTCAACGCTGGACCCGTCAGAGCCCCAACTCTTCGAGCTTGTTGTAGAGCGTACGCCGGCTGATGCCGAGCAGCCGCGCGGCGAGGGAACGATTGTTTCCGGCCCGCTCGAGGGCGCGCGCGATGGCGTCGCGCTCCGTCCGGCGGCGTTTCGCGTCGAGGCCGAGACTGTCCGGCGGCTCCTGGACGTCCAAGGAGCCGGCGCTCGCTTCGGAGGCTCGATGTTGGACTTTGCCGGCCCCGGCGAGCTCGCGCCGAACATCGCGATGGTCGATGACGGGGCCGTCGCAAAAAACGATCAGCCGCTCCACGAAGTTTTCGAGCTGGCGCACGTTGCCGGGCCACGGCTCGGCCGCGAGCAGCGCCAGGGCCTCGGGGCTCAGCGTGAGGCCGGGCTTGCCGCTTCGTGTGCCGAGTTTTTCGGCGAAGCGGCGCGCCAGGAGCTCGACGTCGCCGGGCCGCTCGCGAAGCGGCGGAAGCTCGAGCACCACGACATCGAGCCGATAGAACAAGTCTTCGCGAAAGCTCCCTGCTTCCACCATCGC
>DASWGX010000625.1:0-11113 GCA_036393455.1 Polyangiaceae bacterium | reverse complement strand
CCGCCAGCTGCACCGCAGCCGCGCGCAGGCGTTCGAGGTCGAGCTCGGCGATGGCGGTGGCGTCATTTTTTTCATCCGGCTCGGGGCGTACCCAGCGCAGGAAATCGACACCGTCGACGAGATCCATCGTCAGCAGCCACTGCCCGCCGGCGAACAGAAGCTCGTGGAGCCCGATGAAGTTCGGATGGCTCAGATTCGAGAGCGCTCGAAACTCGTTCTTGAGGCGGAAAATCGAAGTCGCATCCAGATGGGCCAGAGTCTTGATTGCCACTTGCCTGTTGCGCTGGCGATCGTGGGCCGCGTAAACGACGCCCATCGCGCCCTGGCCGAGGCGGCGCTGGATCACGAAGCGATCGCGGGAAAGGCTGGTATTTTCCAAGGCGCGGAACGGGGCAACGGAAACGCCGGCACAATGCCTACTTTCCCCAGAGCCGTCGATTGGAATCGGGCGACGCAGAGCGCCGCGGCGCGGCGCGGCCGGAGCAAAGCTGTACGACGACCAAGCCTGCATCGTTTCGAAACATTCGGTGCCGCGGCAGAGTGTGAAAAACCAGCGAACGAGCGCGACAAACACGAACCCTGAGTTCAGTCGCCATGACGCGTGAGTTCTTGGCGCGCGAGCCGCGGCGGCGCTCACGACTGGGCGACGCGGAACGGGCGCGCGTCCGATCCCGAAAGAGTCGGCGCCTGACGTACGCCGCTCGTTTCCTCGGTGCGTGAGGCCGAAGTCACCGGAGCCAGCGAGCGCATTACGGCGGATGACGGATGGGACCACCCGCACGAAGCCCAGGACCACAAGGCAACTCCCTCGCGCAGACCTTGGCTTGCCACATCGCATCGAAGAAACCCCAACCGCGCGGCAATCCAGGCGAGCAGCGTGGCGCCGGCCCAGAGCGTCGGGTGTCGGGCACCCGCACCGGCGGCGAACGGCTCGCGAGCGCCGCCACTGCCGGTGCTCGCCAGCGAGCCGAGCGACGCGACGTCGAGCGAACCCGAAGCGCCGGACACGCCGCTCGCGGACAGATACTTGGCAGCGGCCCGCGCGACGCCGCAGGAGAACACGACGCGATTCACATCGAGCTGCGCAACCTTCGAAAGCGGCGGCCCGAACACGGCCTCCATTCGATCTCCGAGCGCGTGGCTCGAGAGTCCGATCGCTCCCAGCGTCCCGAGCGGCGCGCTGGTGCAGAACGCGAGGCCGCGAGCGTCGCCGACGGCCATCTGCGTCGAACCGCCGCCGACGTCGATCACCGCGATACGCTCCGGGCTCAGCGGCTGATTCGCGCGCGCTCCCACGTAGGCGAGACGCGCCTCTTCGAGCCCGGACAAGACGCGCACCTCGAGCCCGAAACGGCGCCGCAAAGCTTCGAGCAAGTCGGCCCGGTTGACGGCCGTCCGAACCGCGCTCGTCGCCACGGCGAGCAACGGCGCGGCGTCCCGCGACGCAAATAGCAATCGAGCGACGGCTTCGACGGCACGCTGATGTCCGTCCTTGGACAATCTGCCACCGAGATCGAGGCTGCTGGAAAGACGTACGAAGTCCTTCGCCCCCCATGCCTCGACGACGGCGCCGCCCTCGGAAATCGAGAAGCCGCGGAGCTGAAAGGAGTTGGAACCCAATTCGAGAACTCGGACTCGCACACCCCTTCATTAGCAAAGTCTCATGTCCCGCCGGCCAAAACGCCGTGACATTCCGGTTTCCGGGGGCGTCACGGCGCCGTTTCGGCAGCACCGAAAGCCGGGCTTCGAGCCGGGATTCTCGCCGGACCGCGCGTGGCTGAAGCTCGGTTTGCAGTGGCGGCGCTTCCGCGGCACTTTCCGGTCCCTTCGCCTTCAGCGGCCCCGCGCCCCCTCTTGTCCTCCATCGATCGCCAGACTCGCACGTTCCAGCTCGACGCCGCGCGCGGGCTGATGGACGGCGTCGTGCAGTCGGCGCTTCAAACCGTGGCGCTCTTGATTGCCGTACGAGTGTTCCAGGCGCCGGACCCCCTGAAGGCGTTGATCGCGGCTGGACCCTTCGTGGGCAACATGCTGAGCCTGTTCTACTCCGCGTTGCTCTCGAACGTCGGTGTGAGCAAAGCGCGGCTGGCGTCGCTGCCGTTGCTCGCGGCGGCGGCATTCCTGGCCGGTGCGGCCTTTTCCACGCAAAGCCTGGCTTTCGCGCTGCTGGTGACGGGCGCCAACGCAGCGTTCATGCTCCGGGTCACCTTCCTCGCGGGCGTCTACCAGGAAAACTATGTGGCCGCGCGACGTGGAGCCCTCTTCGGGCGCGGTCTCTTGTTTTCGATCGTGAGCGGGCTCGTCGCAAGCTTCGCCTTCGGCGGCGTGCTCGACCGCGACCTCTCCGACTACGGCTGGGTGCTCGGCGCGGCCGCTGCGGCCTCGCTCGTGAGCGCGGTTTGCGTGCGAGCAATGCCGTCCACGCCCCCGGGAACGCGCGAGCACACGAACCCATTTCGCAACCTCGGCCTCGCCTTCCGGGATCGGGCGTTCGGATACATCCTGTTCGTTTGGTTCGTTTTCGGCTTCGCCAACCTCGCGCTGGCCCCGCTGCGCATCGTGTATCTTGCGGAAGCCGAACGCGGACTCCACCTTTCGCCCCTCTCGGTCCTGGTCATTGCCGGCGTCTTGGTGGAAGCTGCGCGGCTCTTGTTCACGCCGCTGTGGGCGTGGTGGTTCGATCGGATGAACTTCGTCGTGTTGAGGATGATCCTCAACGTCTTCCTGGCGGCCGGCACCGTGACCTTCTTCGCCAGCGAGAACCCGATCGTCATCGGCGCCGGGAGTCTGCTCACCGGCATCGGCTACGCGGGCGGCGGCGTCGCCTGGAATCTCTGGGTCATTCGGCTCGCCCCGCCCGGCACCACGCACGTGTACATGTCCGTTCACACGTTCTTGACGGGCGTACGCGGCATTCTCGGCCCGTACCTGGGGTTCGTTCTGCTCGACCACCTCGGCTGGCAAGAGCTCAGCTGGCTCTCCGCCGCGGCGATCGCGCTCAGCATCGTCATGCTCGCGCCGGCAGTCGGCTCGGGGCGCCTCGCGGCGCCGGTTCGTCGAGCCGCCGAATGAGGACCGGTTGCGAGCTGCCGACGGCGATGGGGTTCGACCGAGCACGCGGGATTCGCGCGTGCTCGGCCCCCGCCTTGCATTGCGCCAGAACTCTGCAACCATCTTCCACATGCACCGTCGCGTCGCGCGGTTGACGATCGCTTTGGTCGCGACCTGCAGCGCGTGCGGGAAAGACGGCGCAGACGGCGCAGACGGCGCAGACGGCGACGCCGGTTCCAGCGCGCAGGGCGGTGCTTCCGGGAGCGCGGGTAGTTCGGCGGCGACCGGGGGCGACGCGGGCGGCACGAGCTCGGGCGCCGGTGGCGGATCGCCGGGCATGGGTGGCCTGGGCGGCTCCGGGGCGTCGCCTGGCACCGCGAGCGGCGGTGCATCGGGCATGGCGGGAGAAGGCGGCGCCGTGGGGGGCGCGGGCGGCTCCAGCGGCGCGGGCGGTTCCGCCGGCGAGCTCTGCGCGGACTACTCGGGCGGCGCCTTCATCGACTTCGACATCGTGGAAGAGACGCTGCGCGTGTGGGTAACGAACCCGAGCTTCATTACGGAAGCCGAGCGACTCCTGGCCGAGGACGAAGCGCGCATCCCCGTGTTCAACACGCTCCTCGACGGGACGGGATGCGATCCGCAGTGGTCGTGGCGGCCCGACCCCATGGATCTGGATTTTGCCGACTTCACCATCGAGATTTGCGACGGTGTTCCTTCGTACATCGAGCGGAACAAGCAAGAGTGGCTGAGCTCCGTCGGCTCTTATTGCCCGTGGTCGGCGCGCGTCGTCGCGGTGACCGAGCCGTGAAGAGACGCTCGGCCCGGCGGGCGGGCTTCCGAACCCGAGCCTGTCCTGCGCTCGACCAACGCCGGCCGACGGCCGGACTCTCGCTCACTGCGCTCGCTCGCCTCCGTCGACGCTGAAGTGCCAACTTCGTTGGGCGGCTGCGAACAGGTACCTCTACCCAGCGAGACGCGAGCTCAATCGCCGATAGAGCTCCACCGACGCGTCGATCTCCGACTTTCGAATGGAGACGCTCTCGACGTTGATGCCGATTGGCAAGTGTTTTTCGCGCGCGTAGTCCTGCACGTCGGTAAATACGCTCTCGCACAGGTCGATAGAGCGCTCCAGCGTGTCGGCAGAATGGCGGAGCTCGTTCTCTAGCCATCGCGGAAACGAGATGCCGAGCCACTTCATGAACTCGAGCGTGCGCACCGAGCCGCACGGCGAGAAGGTGAGCACTACAGGGGCGGGCGAGCGGCCGCACGCCTGCAATGACAGCGCGTAGTCGGAGAGCAGTGACCTCGTGGAAGCGGCATCGTACACCGATTGCGTGATGAAGAAGCGGCAGCCGCGGTCCTGCTTGGCGAGCATCCGCTGGTGCTCATCCTCCTTCGCGACGTGCCGCTCCGCTATGGCGATTCCACCGAGGACCAGGTTGGGAGAAGCCCGCGCCAGCGCATACGCCTCGGCCAGCGACAAACCCGGGCTGCGCGACCGACCACGTGGTGCGCCAACGAAGACGCCGAGGCGCCGGCCGGCCGCTGCCCGCACCGTGTCGATCCAGCTCGAGAACACTTCGCGCGGATGTGCGCCCACGCATCGGTACACGATCTTCGGAAGCGCGAGATCGGCAAGCGCGTCGTACGCGTAAACCTCAGGGTCGACGGTGGGTAAGAACGGGAACGGGCGTGCCTGGCCGCTGCGTCCCGGCTCGTCCTGGATGTCGTAGACGACCAAGCCTTCCGGCGCGAGCATACGAATTCGGGCTACCTGTTGAGCCGCGATCTCACGCAGCCGCTCCAGGTCCGACGCTAGCTTCGGCGGCGCGATTCCGCACAGACGAATCCCGGTGAGTCCACGGTCCAATTTTTCGAAAAGCGCATTCAACGGGATGCTAGTAGCCTTGGGATTGCTGGCGCTCTGCAGGCTATGAGATGCGCTCTAGTCGCGCTCGCGACGATCGTCGCTTTCCTTTATGCACTGTTCCCGCATCTCATCACAGGCGTACGTAACGACGATACCGCAGCCGTCGACACGGTAGACCTCCCCTATGCGGCTGCTACCGAGCCACTTCACTCGCATCTTGTTCCTGGGACAGTCGTACTCTCGCGATGCCCGTTCGAGAGCCAGATCGTGACCCTCGGCGCATCCAGACAGGACGAAGCCCAGAGATGCGGCCAAGGCAGTTCGGACGATGGTCACCGGTCGGGAGCCTCCATCCGGCCAGCGTACCGGCGTTGGGCTGCGAGCGCCAGAGAGAGCGCGTAGCGACCAGCCCGCCCTGATGGAACCGTAGAGTTGGGCTGCTCTGCGCCGGAGATGAAGCTCGACGCCATCCCGTCGCACGCCTGCGTACTTCGGTTCAGCTTCCGGGTCCGCGAACGCAAGTTCGAAGCCAAGGCGCCTGTAGAACTCAATAGACGCGGAAACGTCACGTACCATCAAAACCGGGTGAACCGCTTTCAAGCTTGACCGTCATCGCCGATCCCTTCGGCAAGGCGGCAGGTCCGGTACGACCGACGGCGACTGTCCGCCGCAGCGCTGAGCTGGGCGGCTCTTGCGTGAGCCGAGCTGGCCGAGAAGGGTGTCGTTGTGGCACGACGCGGTGCAAGTGTCCTCGCACCAGAGTAGCATCGTGGGATGATTCTCTCCGACAGGGACATTCGCTCGCGCCTTCGCACCGGCAACCTGAAGATCACAGGAATTCTCGACGACGAACAGCAAGTTCAACCTGGTAGCGTTGACCTTCGGTTGTCGGCGGAATTCCTGACGTACAAGCCCGCACAGGTGACTTGTCTTGACCCGCGGCAGCCGGAGACGCTGACTGCCGGGACAGAACGTGTCACCGTGCCGGAGGGAGAGGCGTTCATACTGCACCCAGGCGAGTTCGTTCTCGGTTCTACAATGGAACGCGTTGCGATTCCGAACGACCTGGTCGCGCGGGTTGATGGGCGGAGCAGCGTCGGCCGGCTCGCCATTGTTGTTCACGCGACCGCTGGATTCATTGATCCAGGGTTCTCGGGCGAGATCACTCTGGAGTTGAGCAACATCGGACGTATACCGGTTCGGCTGTATCCAGGGATGAGGATCGCGCAGGTCGTCTTTCAGACGATGACGTCGCCGTCGGAAAGGCCGTACGGTCAAGCGCGAGGAAGCCGCTACCACGGTCAGGAAGGGCCTCAGGCTAGCCGAATCTCGCTTGATGACTGCCCCTCGCCGCGCCGCTGAGTTAATTTTCCCGTGGCTCGGCGTTTTGCCACACTTCGTAGCGGTCCGCGCGGCGCGTGCCGACGCTGAGCGCGCGAAACAGCCGGACGAAGGTCCACGCCGTGCCGGACACTTTGCGGAGCTTCGATGCGCCAACGCGCTCGCGATATTCGAGCGGGATCTCGACGACGCGAAAGCCGCGGCGCGCAGGCCAGAGCAGGGTATCGACGGGCAGTGCGTCGCCTGCGCCGTCGAAGGAAAAGGCGCGAATGACGGAGCTTCTATAGCCGCGCATGCCGCTGTGAAGGTCGGCGATGGGTACGCCGCAGAGCAGGCGCCCGCACGCGACGAAGGTCATATTGGCGAGATAGTTCGCAAAGGGCATCGCGGTCGGGCGAATGCGCAGGCGCGCGGCGTTGACGACGTCGGCGCCGGACTCGAGCACGCGGCGCAGCTTGGGAATGTCTTCGGGAGGATAGGTGAAGTCGCAATCGAGATAGACGAGTGCTTCGCTCTCGCGCGCGGCTTCGTACATCAAGAGCTCCATGGCGGGGCCGTGGCCGCGCGGAGGGAGCTGGCGAATGACGCGCGCGCCGAGTCCTTCGGCGATCTGCGGTGTTCGATCCTTGGTGCTGCTGTCGACGCAGAGGATCCGCGCGTCGGGCGCGTGCTGCCGGATCCGTTCGATCATTTTCGCGACGCTTGCTTCCTCGTCCATCGTGAGCATGCCGACCGTGAGGCTGAGCGGGCGAGCGTGCGGCGGTCGGCGTAGAACGGCGAACCGAGCGCTCCGCGTGACGGCAACCTCGAGCAACTCGAGCCCGTGGGCGCCTAGCGTCTTGTCGAGGCTTTCGCCTTGACTCTCGGTGCAAAGCCGCATGATGAGCCGGCCTTCGTCGGCGAGGAGCTCGGACGCGCGCGCGACGAAGGCCGCGCGATCGGAAGCCCCCGAGGCCGCGGCGAGCACGAGCTCGAAGCGCCGTCCCGCGAATTCCGCTTCGCTCGGCCGTTCGCCGGCCATTCTCACGATACGGTCGCTCGGCACGTGGGAAAGGGCGCGATCGAGGTTGGTCCAAACTCCGAGCGCGAGCACGCTCCGAGGTCTTCCGACCAAGGTCGAAATGGCGTCGTCTCGGTCGGGGAAGGCGCGGGACACGTCGAGAGCTCGGGCCGGGCACGCTAGCTTGGGTTGGCTCGTCGCGTCGACCGCGTTCTCGCGCTAGCGTCGCGCCGCCATGAGCGAGCCCGCGGCAGCCGCTTCGTCCGAGCTCGGCCGGCGCGAGCTCGGCTTTGCGCGCGTCGCGGTGGCCATCGCGACGGCATGGTACGCGGCCGCGGCGCTGTGGGGTTTCACCGGGCCGTTCGGAGCCGGTCACGTGGCTTCGTCGGCGGCCGTGACCATGGCGGGAGAAAACATGAAACGCTGGGGGATTCTAGCGCCCGTAACGCACTACACGTTCGACGCGCCCGGATCGATCGAATACTACTGCCATCATCCGTGGGAAGTATTTTGGGCGGCCGCCGTGCCCGCGAGTCTGTTCGGGCACTACGACTGGGTGTGTCGCCTGCCGCCGATTCTCTTGGGCTGCTCGATTCCACCGCTGCTCTTCGCCGTGGGGCGACGCGTCTGGGGAACGGTCGCTGGCGCCGTGGCGGCGTGCTCGTTCTCCGTCGTGCCCATCGCGCTCGCATTCTCGAACTTCAACAACCTCGAGATCCCCGTGATGTTCGGCGCGCTCGTGATGACTTGGGGGTACGTGCGCTTCGCCGATGGGTGGCGGCGCCGCTGGATGGCGGTGAGCATCGGGGGGCTGGTTTTCGCGGCCAACGCGGATTGGCCGGCATTCGTGTTCGCGGGGACGGTGCTCGGTTTCATGCTGGTGCGGGGCCTCTTCACTCGCGGCTTTTTCCTGCCAGTCGACGTGCGTCGTTTCGCTCAGTGGTGGGCGCTGTCGAGCAGCTGCGCGGTGCTGGTTCTGGTTTTCTACGTCGCCGTGTTCGCTCACGCCGGCAAGCTTTCCGAGCTCTTCATGCAGGGCGAGCTTCGCTCTTTCGGTGCCCAGCTGCCGCTCGGCGACGTGCTCGAATCTCGGCGTGACTGGATCGATCTTTCCTTCACGCCGCTCGGCGTAGCGCTCGGGAAGCTCGCCCTTCCGGTGATCTTGCTCAGACTGTTCGCGTTTCGTCGCGACCTGGAAGTCTTCGGGCTCGCGGTGCTGGTGATGGCCGCGGTCCAGTACGTGGCGTTCAAGCAAGGAGCGGACATTCATTTCTTTTGGTCCCACTATTTCGCTCTCTACTTCGCGTTCGCGATGGGAGCGCTGGCGGCGAGCACGCTCGACTTCATCGGCTACGTGCGGCGGCGCCTGGGCCGAGCGCGCGAGTGGCGCTGGGCGCCGCTCGGAACGCTGCTCGGCTTCCTGGCGCTCCTCGCGAGCATGCTTCCGGACGCCGTGCGCGTGCTCGTCTACGGCCGCGGCACGGGCCTTCGTTTCGACGAGCGCGGGTTTCTGATCCACCAGGACGTCGACAAGACCGCCGCCCTGCGCTTTTTTGCCGAGCGCTTCGGCGAACGCGACGCACTCCTCGTCGACCATTCCATGAAGCATAGTTGGTCGATCGAATGGGCCGTGGCGCGGCCGGCGACCGTCGGCAGCCCGCCGGCTCGGCCGGAGCGCGGAGAGCTGCGTCACTACGCGGGCGACGCGCGCTTTCTCGGTCGCGGCGTGCTGTCACGGCTGGCGAGCACATTTCAGCCGGACGTCGTGGGACCGTTCTGGCTCGTGGATCGAGCGCGTCCGCCCGGCCCGCTTCACGGCTACGCCTTGGTGCGCCGCGAGCCGGGCCCGTGGCAATGGTTCTGGTCGCACGGAACCGACCCGGTCTACGCGATCGAGCCCGATCGCTTCATGACCTGGGAGCTCCGCCACCACTTCGATCAACAGCCGAACCCCGCTCCCAAGCTCGTCGCCGAGACGCTCGAGCAGCTACGCGTCGCGCACAACATCGCCGTGGCGGCCGGCGACGCGGTGCGCACGGCCGAGCTCGAAAAACGTCTGCTCGGAGCGCTCGGCAAGCCAGAGAGCGCGCGCCTGCCCGAGGGGCACATACTGCTCGGCTCCCACCTTTCAGCCGGTGTTGCGCCGACTCTGACCGTGATGATCAAGGCAGCGGGGCCCGCACCGCACGGCGGTGCCTTCATGATCGAGTCGCTCGTGGAAGGAGCCCCGGAGTGGTCGTGGCTTCCCGCCGCCCGGCGCGCGCGCGCCGTCGGCATGCCGTTCGCGCTGCCGGCCACGCTCTGGAAGCCGGGCTTCATCTATAGCTCGCTTTCCGAGATCCGCGCCCGTCCCGGAAAGGAGCGCTTCTACGGCTATTGGCAACGCCGCGCGATCAGCGCCGCGCCGACGGGCCCGCGTCCCGTGCCGCCGCCGAGGACGATCGATCTTCTGGTGTTAGACTGAGGGCCTTGGACGTCGTCGGACGTGCCCCGGGCGTTTCGTTCGTGACTCTGGGCTAGTTGCCGCCGCGCCGGCGGCCCCCGCGGCCCCCGCGCGGGCCGAACCCTTCCTCGTCGACGAATTGCTGATACGCCTGCATCTGCTTTTGATCGAGCACCGCGGCGAGCTTCGTCTCGGCGGCGGTGCGAACCGCCGCGAGGCGCTCGCGCCACTCGCTGCGCGTCGTGGGCCGCGCCACGCCGGCGTCTCCGTCCGGATCGCGCAGCGCGCGAAACGCGTCCATTTGCTCGACGAGGATTGGCTCGACCTTGCGGCGCTGCGTCTCGTTGAGACCGAGGCGCTGCGCGAGCAGGTCGGCCTGATGCTTCGCTCGCTCCTGCTGGCGCTGAGCTCGCGTCACGCGTTCCTCCTCGTCGCGCTCCCAATCGATGCGGTCCATTACGGTCCGGACCGCGAGCTCGAACGCCGGATCCTCCGCGTCGACCACCGGCGCGAGATCGGCCGAATCGCCGCCATCGGCGGCGCCTTGCGCCAGCGACTCGGCGTACTGCCGTAGTTGGGCGGTGGCTGCGCGTTGACGCCTGAGGGCGTGGAGCTCGCCCTCCAGCTGTGCCAGGCGCGCCGAAACGTCACCGTTCGCCTCGGGTGCGTCGCCTTCCGCGCGCTGGGCGTCGCCACTCTCGCGCGCCGCGGCGACGCGTTCCTTCGCAGGGCGCTCCGACACCGGACGGTTCAGGGCGAAAGCCGAAATAGCTCCCCCCACGACACCTCCGCCGATAGCCGCCAGCGCGACGGCCCACAGTGTCTTCGATGCTTCGGGCATGAGCGCTATGGTGAACGCTGAAACGCGGAGCGACAAGGGGGCCGTCCGACGGCTGTGGTTTCACGAAATCCCCGGCGCGACGCTGCACGATCGGTGTGGCAAACCCCTGGCGGCCACTGACGACCCCTGGCTTCCGCCAGGTTACGCCGTCGTGGAATCACGGCACACGGATCGCCGAGAGTCGCCTCGAATCCGGCAACACCCGTGATTTCCCATCAGCAGGCCCGCGCTCTTGCAAGAACACGTCGGCAGCCGCGCCCTCCAGCAAGATGGCGAAGCCACTCGTCGCCACGGCGATCGCCATCGTTTATACGGACCATGCTTTATTCCGTTGGACGGATCTGCAGAAGCAGCGCCCGAATCGCTAGGCGAGGCAGATCGGGCGACTCGAGGTCTTTGCTAGGCGGACCGATGTTGCGGCAGTGGGGCGGTCCATTGTACGTTAGGCGGACGGTAGAGAAACGTGTCGCGCGGGGTTCGCATATTGCTCGGTGTCGCAGCTGTCCTAGTGTCCTGTCTCCGTAGTTCGCATCAGAAATCCTCCAAGGCAAGGGTGCGCTGGCAGAA
>DASWGX010000624.1:0-9341 GCA_036393455.1 Polyangiaceae bacterium | reverse complement strand
GAGGTCGTGAGAGAGGTGGGGTTCACCGGTCTCTTCGGTTTCAAGTACTCGCCGCGACCGCACACCCCCGCGCAAAGGCTCGAGGGCTCGGTCGACGAGCCCGAAAAGAGCCGGCGGCTCGAGGCTTTGTTCGCCCTCTCGGATCGGCTCAGGCTCGAGCACCTTGCTTCGATGGTCGAAAGCGAACAGCGCGTGCTCGTCGAAGGTCGGAGCCGCGGCGGCGCCTTTTCCGGCCGCACGGAAAGGAACGAGATCGTTCACGTGAAGGACGCCGGCTTCGAGCTGACGGGAGAGGTCGTCCACGTCCGCGTTCGCGAAGCGTTCAAGAACTCGCTCGGGGCCGAGCTGGTCGTGCCGCCGCCCTCCGGCGCGACCCGACCGGTGCGCGCTGCGCAGCGATCACTGCCGCTGCTGTAGGAACGCGCAGCAATGACCTTGGTTCGCTCGCTCGGTGATCGCGCGCCGCGTTTCGGCAAGGACGTCTTCCTCGCGGACAACGCCGTCGTCGCTGGAGACGTCGTGCTCGCGGACTCGGTGAACGTCTGGTACGGAGCCGTGTTGCGCGCGGACGTCGGAACGATTCGCGTCGGCGCGCGCACCAACCTTCAGGACCTGTGCTGCGTGCACATGACGCACGACCTCAGTCACGCCATCATCGGTGCCGACGTGACGGTCGGGCACGCCGCGATCGTTCACGGCGCGGTCGTCGAGGATCGCGCCCTGATCGGCATGGGCGCCATCCTGCTCGACAACGCGCGCGTGGGGCACGACGCCTTCGTCGCCGCGGGAGCGCTGGTTCCCGCGAACATGGTCGTGCCGCCGAGGACGTTGGTTTGGGGCAGCCCCGCTCGGCGCTCGCGGCCCTTGACGGACGAGGAGATCGAAAAAGTGAGGGAAGGGAAAGACCTGTATCTCGAGCTCGCGCGCCTGCACGCCGGGGCGCAGGCGAACGAACGCCGCTAGCGCCACCTGCGGGTTACCCGCCGCCGACGAAGTGGACGATTTCCACGACGTCGCCGTTTTCGAGCCGCGTGGTGCCGTGCCGAGCGCGCGGCACGACTTCGCGGTTCCGCTCGACCGCGACGGGCCCTTCCGTCAACCCGAGGCGCGCGACCAGCTCGCTGACGCTGAGCCCGTCGGGAACCTCTTCGGGGCGGCCGTTCACCGTGAGCTGCACGAGGCAAAGCATTCCGGCGCCGGCCCTGCTCGTCAAGCGCCGCCTCGGTCGTTTGCGGCGCTTCCCGGGCGCCGGGCGCGGCCCTGGACCGGTTTGCTTGGCACGGAGTTGGGGGCCGGGTAAATTCGGGCGATGCGCTACTGGGTCGGCGCGCTCGCACTGACCGGCGTGCTCGCGCTCGCCGCGAGCTCCGTGCGGCCCATCGGGCGCTGGCCGCACGAGAACGCCCCCTGGCCCGGCGCCGACGTCGAGGGCCGCCGCGCGCCCACCGCTTCGGCACTCCAGCCATGGGTAGAAAGCTTGGCGGAGCGCGTCGCGCGGCGGGAAGTCTATCTTCATTGGCCCGACGGCGTTCGCACGTTTCGTTTCGAAGAGCTCGGCGTGGCGGTCGACGCCGAGGCCAGCGAAGAGGCCGTGCTCGAGGCGGAAGGCAAGCTGTCGTTACGCCAACGCTTCGCGGCGCTTCTGGGCTTCGACGTCCGGCGCGAGTACCGCGCCGTGTTTCGCTTCGACGCACAACGCGCGGCGGGGGTTCTCGCTCGCCTTGCGCCCGAAGTCGAGACCGAACCGGTCGAGGCGCGGCTCGATCTCGGCGGTCACCGGCGTATCGACGACCTTCCCGGACGACAAATCGACATCGCGGCAACGCTGCTCGCGCTCTCGCGGGCGCCGCGCGAAGACGGCGAGGCTCTCGAGCTCGGTCTCACCCGCATCGCGGCGAACGTTACCAGCGAGGATCTCGCGGACGTGGACGTATCGCGCTTGCTGTCCAGCTACGAAACGGACTTCGCCGGCAAGGCGGGGCCGCGCGCGGTCAACATCGCGAAAGCCGCGGAGTACTTGGACGGCACTCTCGTCATGCCGGGAGAGGTGTTGAGCTTCAACCGCGTGGTCGGAGCGCGAAGCCTGGAGCGCGGCTTCACCTGGGCGCCCGAGATCGTGAACGACGAAATGGAGCGCGGCGTCGGCGGCGGCGTGTGCCAAGTTGCCACGACGCTGCACGCGGCCTCCGTGCTGGGTGGGTTCGACGTCGTGCGGCGTCGTAGTCACAGCCGGCCGAGCGGCTACGCCCCACTCGGACTCGACGCGACCGTGATCGACGGTGAAGTCGATCTGAGACTCAAGAATCCGTACGATCGCGCCATCATCGTGCACGCCTTCTTGCCGTCCCGGACGCGCATCAAAGTCGAGCTATTGGGGCACGACGCGCCGGAGCGGACGGAGCAGAATCACAGCGTGATCGAACGAGTTCCGTTCAGCCGGCGCGTGACGACGCGTCCCGAGGTTCTGGAGCCGGAGCAACGGCAGAAGGGGATCTACGGCTACGAGGTGGTGAGCCACGTGAGGCTCGTGTTTCCGGACGGAGGCACGCGCAGTCGCCGCTATCGCAGCAAGTACTATCCAGTGCCCGAGGTATTCTGGGTTCCCCTCGGTTATCGACTCGCCGAGCTCCCGCCGTTGCCGGAGGGAGCGACTCACTGGGAAGTGAACGGTGAACGAGTGGAGCACACGGACGAGCCGCCCGACGTGCAGGATTGGGTCGATCCGCCGCCGAGCTGACGCAAAAGGCGCGCAACAATCGTCGCGCTTTTGCGCGTGCCGCGGGCGAAGGGGCGATTGAGCTTGCTCTGCCGACTCCCTACGCTAAGACCACGGCGGCGTGTATCTTGGGCGTGAACACGACGGAAACGGTCGGCTATGCCGCGTCGTTTGCTGGCTCTGCGTCGCCGCCGGCGGCGCGTTCGGGTGCAATCGCGACGACCAGGCCACGCGCGAGGCGTCGAGCACCGCGCCAAGCACGGCTGGCAGCGGCGCGAAGACGCAGGCACCAGCGGCGCTGTCTACGCTGGAGGTCGATCACGGTGAGCTCGACACTCCGACGCCGGTCGATTCGCCGAAGCTCGCCGCGACGGTGATTGCGGCCACCGTGTACAAGCTTCCAAACGTCGAATCGCGCAAGCTCGGGTACGTGCGCTTGGGCGGTATCGTCGCTCGGGATCTCGAGCCCGTCCCCGGTCGGGGCTGCAAGCACGAATGGTACAGAATCTATCCGATGGGCTTCATGTGCACGGACGAGACGACGACCGATGTGGAAGCGCCGCTGGTCCGCGCCGCGTCGCGCCGGCCGGACCTCGGCCGCCCGCTGCCTTACCGCTACGGTTTCGTGCGCGCGACGGCACCCCAGTACCTTCGCATCCCCACCCAGGAAGAACAGCTGAAGAGCGAGTTCAAACTCGAGGAGCACCTCACCTGGTTTCGAGAGAACAAGGCCGAGGTGCAACGCGTCGTGCTCGGCTCGAACGACGTGGCGCTCGACGCCCGCGGGATTCCGCGACCTGGCCTCGAGCATGCGGAAGGGTTTCGGCCTTCTACGGTGCACAGCAACAACGAGCTTTTCGGAGGGGAGGGGCCCGACGACGCGCCGCCTTTCTGGCTCGAGAACGGCCGGCAGATTCCCAACGTGTCCGGCTTCGAAGTCCCGGAGTACGCCGTGTTCGCCGACCGGGTGCGCAGAAAGACCGGGCTCAGCTTCGTCGGCGCGTTCGACACGCCGTTCGGAGAGGGAACGCGCCGCTTCGCGATCACCGTCGATCTTCGCTTGATCCCCACGACCAAGGTAAAGCCGGACTCGGGCTCGCCGTTTCACGGCTTGGAAATCCCGGAGGGGCTGCACCAGCCGTTCGCGTGGGTGAATCGCTCGGACGTCGCGACTTTCAAGCTGCTCAAGGACAAGGACGAGGCGCGCGCCGCGGAAGCGGTACCGAAGCGCGCGCTCGTCCCGCTGAGCGGTAAGGCGCGTATCAAGGCCGGAAAGCGCTACTACCAAACACTGAAGGACAAGACGCGCTGGCTCTCGGAAACGGATCTGGGAATCGTCGCACCCCCACCGAACTGGCCCAAGGCTGCCGAGAAGGGCGAAAAATGGATCGACATCTCGGTGTCACAGCAGACACTGGTGCTGTACGAAGGCCGGCGTCCCTGGTACGCCACGCTGGTCTCGAGCGGGCGAGACCGTTTTGGCGATCCGAAGGAATCGTACGCGACGCCGCTCGGCGAGTTTCGCCTGCAGAGTAAGCACATCGCGGCCGCGATGGACTCGGACGAAAACTCCGCCGTCTCGGGCGGTCGCCGCACGCGCGTCCAGCGCTGGGACGCCGAGGCGCACGCAACGGTCGAACGGCTCAAGAAGCTGAAGGAGGCCGGCAAGGCGCTGAACGCCGAAGATCAGCGGCGCTGGGACAACGTCGAAAAGGGTCGTCACCCCGAGTACGGCGTCACCTTGCGCCGCGGCTCGTCGGCCTTCGAGCTCAGGGACGTCCCGTGGATTCAGTATTTCGCCGCGGGCTACGCGCTTCACGGTGCCTACTGGCACGACGTGTTCGGCATTCCGAGGAGCCACGGCTGCGTCAACCTCTCACCCGTCGACGCTCGTATCGTTTTCGATTGGACCGACCCTCCGGTGCCCGGCGGTTGGCACGGTATCAACGTGGGCTCGGACATGGGCGAAGGCACCACCGTGTTGGTGCGGAAGTGAAGGACGCTCGGCGATGGCAAAGCCCAAGCTGATCGTCGCGTCCGCACGCTTGCCCGTCACTCTGACGAAGCGGCACGAGGCGTGGGAGGTCGCACCGAGCACCGGGGGGCTGGTCACGGCGCTCAAGTCCGTGAGAGAACGCCGCGAATTCACCTGGCTGGGCTGGCCCGGAGCTCACGTCCCGGAAACCGAGCGTGCCGCGGTGACGCGCGAGCTCAACCGACATGGCGCTTCGCCCGTGTTCATCAGCAAGGCGCACATGGAGGGTTTTTACGAGAACTTTTCCAACGAGGTGCTCTGGCCCCTGTTCCACAATTCGGCGGAGCGCTCGCGCTTCGACCTCACCGGTTGGAAGGCGTACCAGGTCGTCAACGAGATGTTCGCCGACTTGATCGCCAAGGTGTCGCGGCCCGGCGACGTGGTGTGGATCCACGACTATCAGTTGGCCCTGGTGCCCGAGCTCCTGCGTCGGAAGGGGCTCAACTGCGCCATCGGCTATTTCTTGCATATTCCGTTTCCCAGCGCCGAGACGTACCGCACGCTGCCGGTTAGCGAGGCGATCCTGCGCGGCATGCTCGGCGCCGACTTGCTTGCGTTTCACGCCTACGAATACGTCGCGCACTTTCGTACTGCTTGTCTGCGCGTGCTCGGCCTCGAGTCGGAGCCGGACACCCTCGGCTTGTCGGCGCGCACGGTACAGCTCGCAGTTTTGCCGATCGGTATCGACCCCGCGGAAATCCGCGAGATGGCGCAGGGCGCCGCCGCGCGAGCGGAGATGCTTTCGCTGCGCCAGGCCTACGGGGGCATGAAGATCATCGTGGGAGTCGACAGGCTCGACTACACCAAGGGCATTCCGCAGAAGCTCGAAGCGTTCGAAGAGCTATTGCGCTCTCACCCGAAATGGCGCGGCAAAGCCGTCTTGATTCAAGTGGCGGCGCCGAGCCGTACCAACGTGTCCCAGTACCAGCTCCTCAAGCGCGAAGTGGACGAGCTGGTCGGCCGCATCAACGGTCGCTTCGGTACGTCGAGCTACACGCCGGTCGTGTACGTCAATCAGGCGATGCCGCGCGATCGGCTCACGGGCATGTACCAGGCGGCCGACATCGCCCTCGTCACGCCGGTGCGGGACGGCATGAATCTGGTCGCTCTGGAGTACGTCGCCGCCCGGGGCGAGCTCGGTGGAGCGCTGATTCTGAGCGAGTTCGCGGGAGCCGCGCACTGCCTGCCCGGCGCGCGTCTGGTCAATCCCTACAGCACCGCGCAGGTGGCGGACGTCCTGAACGACAGTCTGGAAAACCCGCCGTCCCCGGAGGCGTTCCGCCACATGCTGCGCTTCGTCAACGACAACACGTCGACGCGGTGGGCGAATCGTTTCCTGGATCAACTCGAGAGCCTCGGCGGTCAGGTACAGATGCCGGCCCTACCCTTGAGCTTCGCCGACGAGCCCTTGGCGAGCGCGGTGCGGAGCGCCGTACGGCCTTTGATCTTCCTCGACTACGACGGGACGCTGCGAAACTACGAGCTCGATCCACAAGCGGCCGCCCCCGACGCGCAGATCCTACGAGTCTTGCGCGAGCTCAGCCAGCTTTCCACGCTCTACGTGATCAGCGGGCGCAGCGCCGTTACGCTCGAGAACTGGCTCGGCAAGCTGGCGATAGGTCTCGTGTGCGAGCACGGCCTCGCGTTCAAAGACCCGGGCGGCTTCTGGCAGCAGCGCGTGAGCGTTTCGGGCAGCGCCTTGCAGCGGGTGGTCCGCCCCGTGTTCGAGGACTTCGTGCGGCGCACTCCGGGTAGCCGCATCGAGCTCAAACAAGCCGCCATCGCGTGGCACTACCGGGGCGCGGATCCCGAGTACGGCTCGTTTCAAGCGAAGGAGCTGCTGACGAGGCTGGAAGACAACCTCAAGCGCCGTCCCTTCAAGGTGCTGCGCGGGTCGCGCGTGATCGAGGTGCGCCATGAGCAGGTCACGAAGGGCAACGCGGTGCGGCACCTGCTCCAGCGCTACCCCGACGCGGATTTCCTCTTCTGTGCCGGCGACGATCGCACCGACGAGGAGATGATGGACGCGATTCCCGACGAGTGGCGCGATCGCGCCGTGACATGTTGGGTCGGCGGGCGCAGTGCTCACGCCGCCTACTTTCGCGAGTCGAGCCAGACGTTGCTCGCCGAGCTTTCGAAGCTTGCGCGCGCATGGCAGAAAGCCCGCGGCGAAGCGCGCGATCCACGACGGAGCGAGGACGACGGGGAGGAACGGGACTCGGCGCGGCGCAACGGGCTTCGGGGAGGCGACGGGAAAGGCCATCGCACGGAGACGTCGGCCGCGACCGAACGGACTCGAGGCAGGCACGCAAGAACCGGCAAGGAGAAGCGCGTCGATGGCGACTAGGCGAACCGGGATCGTTGCGGTCCAGCTGCTCGCGGCGCTGACGCCCGGTTGTCACCCTCGTTGCTCCGCCGATGGAGAAACCCCGTCGCCGCGCGCTCCTGGCGCCGAGCCGAGCGCGCCGCGGGCGGCGGCAGAGGGTGCAGGCTCCGAACCCTCGGGGTCGAAGGAGCGCATGGAAGAACGACAAGGGCTGGTCACCGCGCTCCGCGCCGAGGGTATCGACGACCCGGCGGTGATCGCGGCTCTTACGCGAGTGCCCCGGCACCGCTTCGTCCCCGAAGCTTACCGGGATGAAGCCTACGCCAACAGACCGCTGCCGATCGGCAGCGGCCAGACCATCAGCCAACCCTTCATCGTCGCCGCGATGACGCAGTCCGTTTCACCGAAGCCGAACGACGTGTGCCTCGAGATCGGCACCGGCAGCGGCTACCAGGCCGCGGTTCTCGCTGAAATCTGCCGCAAGGTCTACAGCATCGAATACCTGCCGGAGGTCGCGCGCTTCGGCGAAAGGAACTTGCGGGGAGTCGGCTACGAGCCCGAGCGCGTCGAGCTTCGCGTCGGCGACGGCTACAAGGGCTGGCCGGAACACGCTCCCTTCGACGTCATCGTCGTGACCGCGGCGCCCGAACAGGTGCCGAAACCGCTGCTCGACCAGCTGCGCGTGGGCGGTAGGCTCGTCATCCCCGTGGGCCCCGAAGACGGCGTGCAGGAGCTCGAGCTGTGGGTGCGCCGCGCACCCGGCGACGGCGTGGACGCCTTCGAGCGAAAGACCTTGATGGGCGTCCGCTTCGTGCCGTTCCTGGGTGACGCCGGTCGCGAGTAGGTCGAGTCGTTCGCGGCGCCGGCTGGAAAGTGGCTCGAGCCGGGGCCATGCTTTGGGTTGGGTCATGCTCGGTCCGGATCTCCGTGCTCGGAACTTGGCTAAGTCCACCGCGTTGGGGCAGCGTGGGCCCCGCCCCATGTTGTCGCGCGCGTTCGGCCTGATGTTGGCTCTCTTCGTGGTTCCGCTGGCGTGGGGTCGTGCGATTGAAGAACCGGCTCTCGCCGTCGCGGTGCCGCCCGGAGCCTTGGCCGGGCCGGCGCCGGTAGGGGCGGCGCTCGTTCTCGAGCTCGGCGAGGTTCGAATCCCGGAGGCCGGGGGCGCCCCGGTGGAGAGGCTGGAGGGCGCGCCGGAGCCCTCGGTTGCGGCCAATGTCGAGGCGATGCCGCAGTCGGATCCAGCGAGCGGTTTCTGCCCGCCGGGTATGGTTCACGTGGACGGCGATCATTGCCTGCAGCCGAAGCACGTTTGCGAGCGCTGGCTCGACGATCCGGCGCTCCCGTACGCTCGCTGCGCAAAATACCGCGAACCAACCCTGTGCGAAGGTGAGCGTGTGCGCATGAGCTACTGCATCGACCAGCGTGAATTCACTCCGGAGGGCGAGTCGGTGCCGCTGAACTTCCAGAGCTTCGACCGCGCGAGCAGACTCTGCGCGAGCATGAACAGGCGACTGTGCACGGAACGGGAATGGAACTTCGCCTGCGAGGGTGAAACCATGCGGCCGTATCCTTATGGTTTTTCGCGCGAGCCGAAATGCAATCAGGACCGGCGTGACCTCTACGAAGAGAACCCGCGGCGGCAAGTGTTGCGAGATTTGCGGGCGCCGGCAGGCTCGCATTCGGAGTGCACGAGTTCGTTCGGCGTACAGGACATGGTGGGGAACGTGGACGAACCCGTGCTGCGCGAATTGGCTGGCGCGCAGGCGCCGTTTCGAAACGCGCTCAAGGGCGGCTGGTGGATGCCGGGACGCAATCGGTGTCGTCCCGCCACGACGGCGCACGACGACTATTATCAGGGCATTCAGGTGGGTGTACGCTGCTGCGCGGATCTGGCGCCGGCGGCCACGGCAGATCGACGAGAAGCGGGTCGTGCCGGTTGAGTCCGGCGAGGCGCCAAGAGATCCCGCGGAACTCCGCGAAACGACCCCTTCACGCTTGACTTTTGTGGCCCGCGAACCGAGGTTCGGGTCCGCCGTGCGGTTGGTGCGTTCTTTGTTCGTTGGCGTCGCGCTGCTCGGCAGCGTGGCGGCTTGCGAAAGCCAGGGGCAGCGGCCCGAGCACGAGGAGAGAAGGCCCGTCGCGACGCCGGAGAGAGAAGAGCCCGCTTCCGCGCAAGACAACGGCGCGCTGTTCGCGCTCGGGACGCCAGCCTCCGTGAAGCCCGAGGAGCGGGGCTCCTGTCCCCCGGAGATGGCGCTCGTCCG
>DASWGX010000623.1:0-4894 GCA_036393455.1 Polyangiaceae bacterium | reverse complement strand
CATCAGTCATTTCTCGGGACCCGCGGCTGTCGCGATTCTGGAGGCGGCGCTCGCGCAAGAGCGAGACGACGCGGTCGCCTTCAAGATTCTACGCGGCCTCGGCAGCCTGCGCCGCGACGCCCCGGACCTACCCGTGAACCGGGCGCTACTCGAAGGCGCCGCGCGAACCATGATCCGGCGCGCGCTGGTCGGCGCCTGCTTCGGATACGGTCTGGGTGCGGCACGGCGCCGCTTGTCCCACGTGAACACGACGAGCGCCGAGCTGCTCGCCGCGACGCTGGCCGACGATGCGGAGCGCGCGTTCGAACGGCTGTTTCGTTTGATGCACGTGCTCGAGCCGACGCGTTCGATGGAGCTGATCTTCACCGCCGTGAGGAGCGGCGATCCTGACATCCGCGCTCGCGGGCGCGAACTTTTCGAGCACCTCGCGCCGCAGGAGCTGCGCCGCGAAGTGACGCCTCTGCTCGACGACGCGCCGCTCTCCGAGCGCCTTTCGGAAGTCGTGCTGGCCCGGGTTGCTCCACAGTGCGCGCTCGCGCTCGCCCTTGGCCGTCTCTGTGACGGCGAGCCCCGGCGCGGCCCGGGCTCCGAGCCGCCCATCCTGGCCGCCTTTGCTCGCGCGCTCGCAGCCTTGTGCCGGCACGAAAGCCCGGTGCTTTCCGCGGTCGCCTGTCACTACCGTGCCGAGCTCGGGCTCGGTTCGGCGACGGAACCCGAGCTCGAAAGCCTGCGCAAGCTCGGAACGCGTCCTCTACCGGAGGGAGTCGATCAAGCCCTCGCGGCCCGCACCAGCAGATCCCGGGAGCGACCGCATGCTCGTTGAAGGTCCCAAGGTGGCTCTGGTCGAGCGCGTGCTCTTGCTGCGCGCATGTCCCTTGCTGAAAAACCTCGGGCTCTTCGAGCTGGCGCGGATGGCCGAGCACATGCGGTCTCGTCGCTTCGCGTCCGAAGCGATCCTGTTGCGTCCCGGTGTGCCGCTCAGCGTTCTCGTGTTCATGCGCGAGGGACACGCCGACGTGATGTCGAGCGCCGCGGAGCCGCGGCGCGTCGGGCCCCGCGATACCCTCGGCGACCTCGCGGACCTCTTCCACGACGCGGCGGCGCCGACGGTGGTCGCGCGGAGCCCCGTACTGACGCTGGAGCTCGAGCGGAGCGATCTCGAAGACCTGCTGGAGGACGAGTTTTCGATCTACCACGGCGTGCTGCGGGCGCTGGCGCAGCGTCTCGTGCAGCAACGGGTGCTGCGCGGCGAAGCCGCGCCGAAGACGGGCGAACCCATGCGCTACGAACATCACGATTTGGACCTCGTCGAGCGCATCCTCATGCTGCGCCGAACGGCGGCGTTCGCCGGCGCGGACGTCGAGGCCCTCGCGGAGCTCGCGGAGCTCGCTACGCCGCTGGTGCTGCCGCCGCGGAGCGTCCTGTGGTCGGCCGGCGCGGCTTCGGATCACTTCCTGGTGCCGGTGTCGGGGCGCATCCTCGCGTCCACCGCGCGCCGGTCGAAGGCCTTCGGACCAGGCTCAACGCTGGGCCTCTTCGAATCCCTGTCGGGAGCGGCGCGCTGGTTCGACGCCGTCGCCGCAACCGAAGCGCGCGCTCTTCGCGTCCCGACTTCGGCGCTCGTCGACCTCGCGGAAGACAACTTCGCGCTCGGTATGACGCTGCTTCGCGCGACGGCGCGCGCCGCGCGAGGCAGTGACACGAGCGCAACCTAAGCCGGCGTAGCCGGAACCAAAAAAGGAAGTTTCGGCACTGGGCTGTCAGGTATCAGGTATCAGGCGTCAGCCGGACTCGGCGTTCAGCGACTGAATGAAACGGTAGAGCAAGCGCCTGACTTCGCCGACTTCCTCGGCGAGGTGGGCGTGAGCGTCGGATGGCAAGTGACCGTAGGCGGCTGCTCGGTTCAATCGACTTCGATGGCGCCGATGCTCCAGCCGGCCGCGCCCGCGTTCGACGGGCCGCAATCGACGACCGCCGTGCGCGCCGCGTGCGCGAACGCGAACGCGCCGAGCTCTTCCGACAAGTCGAGGCCTCCCTCGCGCACGGCGCAGCTTGCCGCGCTGCTCGGCGCCCAGTCGTTGTCGAACAGCGTGAACACGTCGTCGTCCGAGCCGGCCACCACCAAGCCGATTCGCCGTCGAGCCGGGGCATTTCGCCGTCGTCACCGAGCGCGGGCGTCGGCGCGTCGGTGTCCGACCGGTGTCCGCTATTTCTTCACGCGCTCCATCCCGACGGCGATCCAGCGGTCCGGCGACAAGAGCCTCAAGTGAACGTCGACGCGCGGCTTCGTTGGGCGGCCCGGAGGTTTCGCACGGCCCATCTCGAGCGTGTAGAACGGGGCGCCGGTGTCCGTGCCGAAACGTGGCGCGAATGCTCGGCGCAGTGCATCGAGCTCGATGCGCGGTCGCGGCGCGACGCCCTTCGCCACCACGACGTCGCCGTCATCGCCGTGCCACACGAGCCTCCAGGGATAGCGCGAGCGCGCGGGGGGTTCGAACCCCGCCGCCAGCTCCAGATCGACCAGCACGAGCGTGCGCCCGCCCTCGATGCGCGGCTGGTCGAGCGGAGCGAGATCGCGGAACGCGTAGCGTAGGATCTTGTCGCGGCGTTCGAGCAGCGTGTACGTGACGAAGGCGCTCGCCGCCGGGTCGGTGTATTCGCCGGCGGCGACGGCGGCTGCGACGCTTCGGGCATCGAAGTGCGCCAGGATCGAGGCCGCCCAGAAGGTGTCCAGGGCGTCGGCGCGCTCGAACGGGACGTTCGGGTACAGGGGGTGCCATCTCGCGGGGTCGAAGACCTCGGACTCGAACTGCCCGACCGAGCGCAGCGGCGTGGGCTTCGCCGTGACCCAATAGGGGTACTCGATGCCGAGCGTGAACAGCCGGCCGAGCACGTGTTGCCAGTCGATCAGGTACTCGTGGCCATCGATCATGGCCTTCGGCCCGTGCGGAGAGGCTCCGAGGCTCGTGCCGAAATCGATCAGAAAATGTTTCACGTAGCCGAGCTCCGGCGGCGCGCCGTCGGGTTTTACGAAGATGTCCAGGCCGTTCGGTTCTTTGGCGTCGGTGTTGTTGAGCCACGCGTAAAAGACCCACAAGCCGCGCAAGCTCCGGCGGCGCTCGTGCGGGATGCGATCGTTGGGATCGTCCAGGCGCACGCCGCGCAGCGGAAAGGGGCCCACGGGCTTTCCCGGCAGGTACTTGCTGAACATCGCTCGCACGCGGCCGTCGCTCTCGGGGATCAAATGGGAAAGTGTCGCCGCGAGCAGCGCCGGCGTGAACGGCACCTTGCGGCCGTAGCGGTCCTTGGTCGTCGCCTTCGGTGAGCTTTCGAGCCGATCGAGCCGAAACCGGACCACGTAGTTTTCCGGCACATGGTAGCCCGCGGCGTGGAGAAGGTTGGTGGAGATGACCTCGGCGCCGGAGTTGAGCTCCGGATATGCCGGTGGATCGAATTTGACGACCCAGCCCTGTCCCGCGCTGTCTTCGACGACGAGGCCGGGCGTCACGCCTTCGGTCTTGCCGCTCTTGACGGCGAGCTTGCCGGGCGCGGGGCCTTCGGAAGTGCAGGGACCGCGGTAAATCGCGCCGGGGCTCATGCGCCGCCGCGCGTGCCGGTTCTCGAACCAAGTCGAATCCGGAACCTGGCCGAATGCGTTGACGTCGAGCGCCCGCTCGTAGGCGAAGGCTTCTTGCGCGTAGCGCCCGGGACTCACCAGGGCCCCGAGCTGCGCGAGAGACCCGTAGTAGAAGCTTCCCCACCAGTCGGAGGGGTCGAGCTCCTTGGGCTCGGCGTGAAGCTCTGCGGGAGCAGTGCGTTGAAATAGCCGATCGTGTGGAACGTGGCGCCAGCTCGGAGCGGCGCAGCCGGTTGCCAGCAGCGACGCGGCGAGCAGCGTCGCGCCGAGCGCCGAGCGCGGGCAGCGAGCGTCGTCGCGGACGCGGGCACGGCAGTGTGCGGCAAGCTTCATGGCGTGTCGTTCAGCGCAAAGAGGACTTCCGCGCCTTCTTCGGAGAAGGCGACCTGAGCGCGAAAAACGAAAGCCCGCGAGGTCTCGGCGCGGACGCCGAAGCCGAACGCGGCGCGCACTGGAGCCTCGACCAGCTCGGACACGTCTTCGCCCACGCGGCCCACGTCGACGAAGAGCGTCGAAGACAGCCCGGCTCCGGTATCGCTGAACTCGAAAATTGGGTAGCGATACTCGGCGCTGGCCCAAAAGCCGGCGCGATCGCGGAACCGGCCCTTGGCGTAGCCTCGCAGATACTCCTTTTGGCCGAGCGTCACGAGCGACTGGAGCGGCACTTCGCTCGCTTCGGCAAGGGGCGCGGCGGCTGCGGCCCCGGCCGACAGGGCGAGCACCCGGTGCAGGGGAGCGACCGGAATGAACCACGCCGCGCGCAAGGTGGCCCGGACGGCATTGAGATCGGCCGAACGCAGATCGGTCGTTCCGTAGAGCTCGAGCTCGGCGCGCGTGCCGCGCTGGGTGCGCCCCGACGAGTCGCGCGTGTCGTGCCGGAACGTCCAGGCGAGTTCGGCGTAGTCGACGCTCTGTCCGAATCCGGGTGGCGGCGCGACGCTGTCGCCCTCGGCGACGGCCGAGAG
This sequence comes from Polyangiaceae bacterium, assembly GCA_036393455.1. Classification (GTDB taxonomy): domain Bacteria; phylum Myxococcota_A; class Polyangia; order Polyangiales; family Polyangiaceae; genus DASWGX01. The sequence goes on along the minus strand of DASWGX010000623.1, from coordinate 292 downwards.
CGCCTCGCCGATCCCCGAGCTCAGGCGCTCGTGCCGGTACCCGGCGTAGAGGTCGCTGGTAAACGGCGCGAGGTGCGTGGTGGGACCGCCCAGATCGACGTCCAGATACGCGACGGAGGTTTCGTGCTCGAGCAGGCGAACGTCATCCGGAGAGGTTTCGTTGCCAATCCCGTAGAAGCGGTCGTTGTGGTCGAGCTCGTATTCGACGCCCGCGCCGAGCTCGCGTGCGTCGAGGGGCGCGAGCGGCGTGGAATAGCCGAAGGCGACCTCGCGGTCGAGATTGGCCTTGACG
>DASWGX010000622.1:0-2362 GCA_036393455.1 Polyangiaceae bacterium | reverse complement strand
CCCGTACTCGGCCGTGGTGAGCCGGCGAAGCCCGGTCGGCAGGAGGGAGACGACGTCCGTGCCATCGGGAAGCGGAATGTTGATGATGTCGATGCCGATACCGCCGCTACCTCCCGAGCCCGAGCTTTGCCCGCCGCCTTGCCCCGAGCTGCCTGCCGCTCGACCCCTTCCGCCATCGCCGCCGCTCGCCGCACACGCGACCGAGCCGCACGCAGCCACCGCCACCAAGAGCCCAAGCCCCCGCCCGTGCAACCGAGGAAACATCGACGCTGTCATTCTGCTCGTCAACGCTTCAGCCCGCAAGGAGCGGCCGCAGTACGAGCCGAGGAGCCCCACGGCACTGTGGGTGCCGAACGCACCTTCCGATGCGGAGCCGATGCCGGCCGATGCCCGCAAGCTGCACTCCGGTGCCTACCGCGCGGCCCGTGCCGTTCCCTCCGAGCTCGAGAAGTCGCGCGGGCGCACCGACTTACGCCTTAGTGAACTATCTCGATGAGGCTGGAACGCGTTCGACGGCGTGAGTGAGAAGACGTGGGGCGAGAAAGTTGGGCGCGTGTCGTGCAGGCAGAGCGCCGCAAGGTCGTTCGTGAGGTTGGTGCCGTTCGGGTTGGCTTGGCGAGCGGGCGCCGCCTGGGGCTTTCGATCCTGGCACCGGTTCCAGGCGCCGGCTTTGAGCGGAACGGCGGGGCCATCGCGAGGCGGCATCGTCGTTTTTGAGGGGCGCTGCCGTGCAAATCGGTCGCTTCCGGCGACGGAATTGGTTGACGCGCGAGGCGCCTTTCGTTTGAGTGCCCCGGTCTCCGCGGAGGCGGCCCTGCTCGACGCGGGGGTGAACGAAAGAAACTCCATGGGCTTCAGGATTGGGATGCGTGACGATGGCCGCTTGGCGTGGGTCTTCGCTTCGTGGCTGACGCTCGCGTGCGGCGGCGCCGCGAGCGAAGCGCCGGCGGAGGCCCCGGCGGGCACCGGGCCGGAGGTCACGAAGGCGGAGAGCGGCGGAGGCGCCACGGACGCCACCGTGCGGGCGGCGAACGCAGGACAGTGTCCGCAAAATCCGCTCCTGGACGACATGGAGGACGGTAACGGTCAGAGCGTCCAAGCCGATGCGCGAGGAGGCTACTGGTACACCTACGCGGACGAGGCCGGGACCGAGATCGAACCGCGCGGCGAATTCTCCATGTCCGAGGCCGGCGCGGGCGGTTCGAGCCACGCTGCGCGCATGCGCGGCAAGCTCGGTCAGAGCGGCGTCATCTACGCGGGCATGGGCTTCACGTTGACGGAGCCGAAGGCTCCTTACGACGTATCCTGTTGCAAGGGCCTGAAGTTCATGGGCAAGCAGAAGGGTGACGGCGCCTCGGCGGTGCGGCTGAAAGTCGGCGACGCGTACACGACGCCGGAAGGCGGGGTCTGCAAGGATTGTTACAACGACTTCGGCGCGGGCCTCATCTTCTCGAACGAATGGAGCGAGTACACGGTGAGCTTCGCGGACATGAAGCAAGAAAATGGCTGGGGCGAACCTCGGCCTCGAATCGATGCGTCGCTCGTCTACCAGGTGCAGTGGCAGGTGAGCACGCCGGGCTCCGAGTTCGACGTCCGGGTGGACGACGTCGCGCTCTTCGGTTGCGGCGATGGAGGTTGACGTGGGCTACCCCAGCCTCGGTCTCGAAGGTCGTGTCGCCGTCGTCGTCGGCGGCACCTCCGGCATCGGCAAGGCGCTCGCGCTCGGCCTGGCTCGAGCCGGCGCGGACGTCGTCGCCTCGGCGCGCCGGGAAGCGGAGGTCGCCGCTGCCGCGAGCGCCATCCAGGAGCTCGGTCGAAAGACGTTGCGGCTCACCTGCGACGTGGCCGACAAGGGCTCGCTCGAGCGGTTGTGCGAGGCCACGCTGTCCGAGCTCGGGAAGGTCGATATCCTGGTCAATTGCGCCGGACGCACCAAGCGCACACCGACGCTCGACGTTTCAGAAGACGAGTTCGGCGGCATCGTCGATACGAACCTGATGGGGACGCTGCGGGCATGCCAGGTATTCGCCCGGCCGATGCTCGAACGGGGCTACGGTCGCATCATCAACATCGGTTCGCTCTCGAGCTTCGTCGCGCTGTACGAGGTGGCGGCCTATGCCGCCAGCAAGGCGGCCGTCGTATCGCTGACCCAGTCGCTCGCCGTCGAATGGGGCAATCGCGGCGTAAACGTGAATGCCATCGCCCCTGGAGTTTTTCGAACGGACTTGAACAAGGCGTTGCTCGACGGCACGGCGCGCGGCCAGGAGCTCTTGACCCGCACGCCGCTGAAGCGCTTCGGCAAGGTGGAAGAGCTGGTTGGCGCGGCGGTTTTTCTAGCTTCGGAGGCGGCGAGCTTCGTCAA
>DASWGX010000621.1:0-9105 GCA_036393455.1 Polyangiaceae bacterium | reverse complement strand
AGCCCCGGCGGCACGGGCAGCTTCGGCCGGCGTGGCTCCGGAGACGGTTGCGGCCTGGAACCGCAGAAGCTGCCTCGCGGACCACGCCAGCACACCCACGAGCCGGAGCCCCCGATCCTGCGGGTCGAACACGTCGGCGAGCGCCGCCAGCGCTTTGCCGGCGTCGCGACGTCCCACCGCCCCGACGAGCTCCCAGACCGAGGTGGTTCGAAGGCGTATCAAACAGCCGAGCACCGCCTCCTCGTCGATGGTGCCCGCCGGCCCGACGAACAGGCAGAGGCGTTCGACGGCGTCAGCGACCGGTGCGAGCGCCGGACCGGCCAGCTCGACGATCAGCCCCTCTGCGCCCGCTTCGATCGCGACGCCACGCTCTTCCACGCGACGGGCAACCCAGGAACAAAGCTCGTTGCCGGCGAGCGGCGCGCACTCGAAGACAAAGCCGCGCGACCGCGCCGCAGTGAAGAAGCGACGCCGCTTGTCGAGCTTGGATGCGACCAAGACGAGCGTGGTCGACGCCACGGGCCTCTCGAAGTAGTCCGTGAGGCGCTCGAGAGCCTTGGCGTCACGGGATTCCCAACGTTCGATGCCGCGCACGGAAACGAAGCGTCGTTTCGCCAGCATCGGCAGCGTCTTCGCGGCCGAGAGCACGCCGTCGACGTCGATTTCGTGAGCTTGAAACTGATCGTCGTTGAGCCCCGGCACCCCGTCGCGAAGCACGGCCTCACGCACGGCGCGCGCAAGTTCGTTCGCCGTGTAGCCTTCCTCGCCGACGATCAGGTAAACCGGGCGGAGCGTGCCGGCTCCGAGCTCTTTTTCTATGGCTTCGATGCTCACCTGCCCGGCATACGGCGCTCTTGGCCGCTCAACAAGAGGAGCGTTTGCGGCGCGCGGAACGTTCTAGTAAACGAGCGGCGTGCAGAGCGAACACACCGGCGGTCGCCTGGTGGTCGTCGGCAACTTCGACGGCGTGCATCTGGGGCATCAAAGGGTGCTGGGGGCCGCCGCCCGGCGTGCTCGCGAGCTCGCTCTCGAACCCATCGCGCTCACGTTCTTCCCCCATCCCGCGGAGGTTCTCACACGGCGGACGCCGGCGCTGCTCACGACGCTGGAACGGCGGGCCGAGCTGGTTGCCCGCGTCGATCCGGCCCTGCGGCTCGTGGTCGAGCGATTCGACGAGTCGCTCGCGGCACAATCTCCGGACCAGTTCGCCGAGAGCCTTCTGGCAGACAAACTCGGAGCCCGTGTGGTGCTGGTGGGCGAAAACTTCCGCTTCGGGCGCGACCGGCAGGGCGACCTCGAAGTCTTGAAAGCGCTCGGCGCGAGGCTCGGCTTCGTCGCCGATTCGGAACCGCTCGCAGGGGACGCGACGGGAGCGTTCTCCAGCACTCGCATTCGAAAAACAGTGGAGAGTGGCGACGTGCACGGCGCGGCGCGAATGCTCGGCAGGCCGCACTCGCTGTCCGGCAAGGTCGCTCGCGGCGACGGACGCGGCAGGCTTCTCGGTTTCAAGACCGCCAACCTGGCGGACGTCTCCGAAGCAAGACCCGAAAATGGAGTCTACGCGTGCGCGGTCGATCGAAGAGGCCCGGACGGCTATGTTCGGCAGGGCGTCGGAGTCGTCAACATCGGCGTGCGGCCTACGTTCGAGGCGGGGCCTAGCATCGAAGTTCACCTTTTGGACTTCGACGCCGACCTCTACGATGACGTGCTCAGAGTTCACCTTTTGGCCCGTATCCGCGCTGAGATCAGGTTCGAGGGAGCCGAAGCGCTGAAGCAGCAGATTTCATTGGACGTGGAGCGCGCGCGCTCCCTGACTGGCCGCGTCGCGCCGGATCCCGCGGCGGGCGCGGCCTGGTTTTGATGGCTCCCGGCGCCGCGCGCTTTGAGTTGACCCGGCGCCCGCAGGACGCGCAAGATCGCGCCGCATGAGCGTTCAGACTTCGCTGGATCGACTGCCGCGCGCCGAGCTCATCGAACGGGCGCGCGCTGCCGGCGCCGAGCGGGCGGAGTTGATGACGCGCGTCGAGCTCATCGACGAAATCGTGCGACGCTCGACCAGCGACGAACAGGAAAAGCGCCGGGCTCGCGGCTGGCTCGGCGTGGCGCGCGACCTGGTGGCGAGCGTGGTCGCCCAGGGGCTGCATCTGCCGGACGCCGCAAAGGTGATCCGCGGCGGCGTGCGGCTGGACGCGCGCGTCCAGCCCACTCCGGTCGCGACCGTCACGCTGGCCGAGATCTATGCGGCCCAGGGACACCCGGAGCGCGCGCTCGAACTGCTCGATGAGGTGCTCGCCGAAGAACCCGATCACGAACAAGCACGCAAACGCCGGGACCGGATGCGTCGCGAGCTGTTCGGCGAGGAGGCAGCCCGGGACACACCGCCAGCCAACCAAACAGAGCCCGGCGGCGGAGAAGAACGAAGCGCGGCGCCGCCAGCGGGCGACGCAGCCGGCCCCAGCGCTGCAGACGAGATCCGAACGGCCCCAACGCCGGAACGCGAGCACGCGGACGAGAGCGAAGACAACGTGAGCGCCGCCGCCGCGGAGCGCGCGGACGACATGGTCGCGCTGATTCGTGCCAGCGACGAACAACTGTACGTCCATTGGGAGCTGCGGCCCGCGACGCTGGGCTGGGCGCGCGGATTGTCCGCTCGAGGCGCGCTCACGCTGCGAGTGGTGTCGGCCGTCGCGAGCTGGGACGGCGCGGAGCTCAGCGAACGCGACGTCGCGCTCGAGGCGGAGCGTGGAACGCTGCGGCTCGATGGTTTGAGCCGCGACACGGTTGCGCGCGCGGCCGTCGGCTGGAAGGACGGCTCGCAGTTCGTCCCCTTGGTCGTGGGCGCAGAGTTGAAACGAACGAGCGATCGACTCTGGGAGGTCGGCTTCTCGCCGCGCCCGCGCGACTCGACTCGCCCGCATCCCGCCGAGCTTCGCGCCGCGCTGGCTTTCGAGCAGCTGTCGAGCTGAGCTTTTTCGGCAACTCTCGCAGCCGGGCCGCCGAACTCGCCGGGTATGAGACCGGCGCACGCCTCGGCCATCGTGTTTCTTCTCGCGCTCGTCGCGCCGCGCCTCGCCTTCGCCCAGGGCGGGGGCGCGCCTGTGTCGGTCGCGTTTCGAGCCGGCGCCGCGGGAAGCAGCGACGGACAGCGGGCGGTTTTCGCCTGGGTCGAGCTCAGCGTTCCCTTCGATCGCGTCGCCCGCCGCAGCGCCGCGTACGGCCTTTCGGAAGACTCCGGGGCTGCTCCGGCGCCGGAAGGCCCGGAGCCAACCGCCGAACAGAGCGCGCCGCCGAACGGCGCGACGCCCGCGGAACCGCAGGAACGTGCGGCGCCCGCGCCGGTCGCACCTTCCGATGCCGCGGCCGAGGGCGGGCCGGCAGCGCAACGCAGGTCGGCCGGCAGCCAGCAACGGCTCACACCGTCGCTGGCGCGGCGCACGGTGGCGCGGGCGCTGCGCGTCGCCCGCATCTCCGACATGCGCTCGCTCGACTCCCTCGCCGCGCGCGCGCGCGCGTCGGCGGCGTTGCCGGAGCTCCGGCTGCGCGGCGCTCGCTCGATCGATGACTCGGTCCGCTGGTCGCCCACCGTTGCCGATCCGTATCAGACGACGCGAACCGGCGGCGTCGACTGGCTGATCGAAGCGCGCCTCGCCTGGCGCTTCGATCGGCTGGTGTTCGACGACGCCGAGATCCAGGTCGAGCGGCTGCGCGACCAGCGGCGCGAGGCCCAGGCACGTTTGATCGAGCGCGTCCTCGAGGCGCTCATCGCTTGGCACAAGGCGCGCCTGGGCCAGCGTGATCCGCTGCTCGGAGAGGACGAGCTGATGCTCTTCGTGCTCCAAGAGCTCGAGGCGAGCGCGCGGCTCGACGTGCTCACGCGCGGCTGGTTTTCGGCGGCCGTAGCGCCAAGCCACGCGGGCCAGGCCGAGGCGGCCCGCTCGGAGGGGCCGGAGTAGCGTTCCGGGCTGGCGAAGCGCGGGACGAACGTGTATTGAAGCCGAACCATGCTCGCTGACCTCAGAACCCAACTCGAGGACCTGCGGGGGCGCGTGGACGCGCTAAGGGGGTCTCTTTGACGTCCCTGCTCTGAAGCGACAAGTCGAAGAGCTGGACGAGCTTTCCTCGGTGCCGAACTTCTGGAACGACCAGGAGCGCGCGCAGAGCCTGATGCGCAAGCGCGCCGTCGCGGTCGAGAAAATCTCGCTCGGGGAGTCGCTCCGCCAAGACCTCGCCGACGCGGTCGACTACCTCACGCTCGCCGCGGAGGAAAACGACGAGGCCGCGCTCAAAGACGTCGAAGCGCAGGCGCTTGCCCTGAGCGAGCGGGTCCGCAAGGCGGAGCTCGAGCGCATGCTGTCGGGTCGGATGGACCACGCTCCGGCCATCGTGAGCGTGCACCCCGGTAGCGGCGGTACGGAAGCGAAGGACTGGGGAGAAATGCTCTTGCGCATGTACCTCAGGTGGTGCGAGCGCCACGCCTACAAGACGGAGATCATCGACTATCAGCCGGGCGACGAAGCGGGGATCGACAGCGCGTCGTTCACGGTGCAGGGGCCGAACGCCTACGGCTTTCTGCGCGCGGAAGCGGGCGTGCACAGACTCGTCAGGATCAGCCCCTTCGACGCCAATGCGCGGCGCCACACGAGCTTTGCGGCCGTCGACGTGGTGCCGGACGTCGAGAACGAGATCAACGTCGAGGTCAAGGACACGGACCTCGACGTCACCACGATGCGCGCCGGCGGCAAAGGCGGCCAGAACGTGAACAAGGTCGAGACCGCGGTGCGCATGAAGCACGTGCCGACCGGCATCGTCGTCGTGTGCCGCGCCGAGCGAAGCCAGCACCAGAACCGGCACATGGCGCTCAAAATGCTCAAGGCCAAGCTGTACGAGCTGGAAGAGGCGAAGCGAACCGAGGAACAAGCGCGCTACGAGGCCGCCAAGGGCCAGATCACCTGGGCGAATCAGATCAGAAGCTACGTGATGCAGCCCTACCAGCTGGTCAAGGATTTGCGCACGGAGCACGAGGTTGGCGACGTGAACGGCGTGCTCGACGGCGACATCGACGGCTTCATCGAGGCATACCTGTTGCGCAACGCCGACGCCGCGGACCGGGGGAGCTCGTGACTCGAGAACCTCCGAGGGGCCTCGCGCTAGACGCCCCAGGCGGTACGCGCTAAACGCCGCTTCTAGCATGAGTCAGGAAACGAGCGGAGAGGACGGCCTTCGCGAGGCGCGTCTCGCGAAGGCGGCCCGCGTGCGCGCCCGCGGCGAAAACCCGTTTCCGAACGACGTCGCGGAACGGACGCCCCTCGGAGCGCTCCGCGCGCAGTACGCCGGCGCGCTGCTCGAACCGCCGAGCGAGCTTCGCTACGCGCTCGAACGCGTCGCCGAAACGGCGCAGGGCAGGCGCTACCACGTCGTCGGCCGCCTCGTCGCGCGACGCGGCTTCGGCAAGGCGTCGTTTCTCGGGTTGCGCGACGCGACCGGCGAGCTTCAGCTCTTCGCCAAGAAAGACACGATGGGCGAGGCCTTCGACGCGCTCGCGGATATCGACATTGCCGATCACGTGGAGGCGGGAGGCCGCCCCATGGTCACCAAGACCGGCGAGCTATCGCTGGAGCTCGATCATCTGCGCCTGCTGGGCAAGGCGCTGCGCCCGCTCCCGGACAAGTGGCACGGCCTCGTCGATACGGACGTGCGCTATCGCCGCCGCTACGTCGACCTGATCGCAAACCCGGAAGTCTACGCGGTGATCGGCGCGCGCGCCTGCATCGTGCGCGAGCTCCGCGCCTTTCTCGACGCGCGAGACTTCGTCGAAGTGGAAACGCCCACCCTGCACAGCGTCGTAGGCGGCGCCGCAGCCCGCCCCTTCACGACGCACCACAACGCGCTCGATTTGGATCTGTTCTTGCGCATCGCTCCGGAGTTGTACCTCAAACGCCTGCTCGTGGGCGGCTTCGAGCGCGTCTATGAAATCGGCCGCTGCTATCGGAACGAGGGGCTCAGCACGCGGCACAACCCCGAGTTCACGATGCTCGAGTTCTACCAGGCGTACGCCAGCTACACGACGCTGATGCCGCTCACCGAGGAGCTCTTGCGCGACGCCGACCGAGCGCTCGAGAGCCACTTCGCGGCGCCGAGCCTGAGCGCCTTTGGAAACAAGTGGCGCGCCGAGCGCAGCTTCACACTCGACCAGCCCTTCGTGCGCCTGCCGATGCGCGAGGGGCTCGCGCAGTCCCTCGAGCGCGCGCGCGTGCCGCTGGATCTCCTCGCCCGGCTGCCGGACCTCGGCTTCGACGGCGACGGGCGTCCCATTTCCCAGCAGGCGGACGACTGGGTCGGAACGTGGCGAGCCGCGTCGGAACGCGCCGGGCGGGTCGATTGGCGCAATTTGCGCCGAGCGCTCGGCGCTTGCGAAAGCGACGGAGAGCGCGTGTTCATCGCCTACGAGTACCTGGTCGAGCCGTTTCTCGCCGAGGATTATCGCACCCCGGACGGCGCGAAGAGCCTCCCGGTATTCATCCTGGACTATCCGGCGGACGTGTCGCCGCTGGCGCGCAAGAAGGACGGGGACCCGAGCCTGGTGGACCGCTTCGAGCTCTTCGTCGACGGGCGTGAGCTCTGCAACGCTTTCAGCGAGCTCAACGACCCGGAAGACCAGGCCGCGCGCTTTCGCGAGCAAGTCGCGAAACGTTCGCGCGGCGCCGCCGAAACCATGGACTACGACGCCGACTACATCCTGGCCTTGGAGCACGGCATGCCGCCTGCGGCGGGGTTCGGTCTCGGCATCGACCGAGCGACCATGGCCCTGACCGGGCAGTCCTCGATTCGTGACGTGATCGCATTCCCGCTCCTGCGCCCCGAAAGCGACGGGTGATGATGGCTCCCACGACGCGCAAGGTGCCCGAACCCTTCATCCTGATGCAGGCGTGGGATGCCGTCGGCCTCTGGGGCCGCATTGCAGTGGTCGTCGCCGCCTTTCTCGTGGTCGGCTGGCTCGTGTTCCGGGCGGTGCGTCGCCTCAAACGTTCCGGGAAGACGGGCGTGCTCTGGCTGCTCCTGTGGGTGCTCACGGTGGCCTGCGGCGCCGGCGTGGTCGGCTTGGGGTTTTGGTCGTCGCGACTCCCCGAGGCGCGCGGCAGCTACTTCGTGCTCTGGCACCAGGTCGTACGCGTCGGCGCCGCCCTGTGTGCAATGGGCTTCACCGTCGGTTTCATGGGCCTGGCGATGCCCCGGCTGCTCGACTTCTTCGAGCGCCGCGGCTTCGTTCAGTTTCTCGCCGCGCGCCACGTGCGCGCCACGAAGAGCGGTTCCCTCACCGTCATTTCGGTCCTGTCGATAGTGGCGGTGGCGCTGAGCTCGCTCGCGCTTTGCAGTGTGGTGTCGATCATGGGCGGCTTCGGCGCCGACCTGAAGCGCAAGATCTTGGACAACAACGCCCACGTTCGCATCGAACGCGATTCGATCGGCGGTTTCGACTATTGGCAATCGCTGCTCGACCGCGTGCGACTGATACCGGGCATCGAGGCGGCAACACCGGTCGCTTCCGGCGAAGCCATGGCTTCGAGCAGCTCGAACACGGCCGGCGTGATCGTCAAGGGCGTCGACACCGAAACCATCGGCACCGTGATCAATCTGCTCGGCAACATCGAAGTGGGCAAGTTCGACTACCTCGAGCATCCGCGTACGCTGAGCCGCTTGCCCGCGGACGAACCGATCGGGATAGGCCCCGGCGGCGAGCTCTACCTCAAGGGGCCGGATCTCACGACGCCCAGCCGGTCGAAGCTCGACCCGGAAGTCGAGCTCGCGGTAGTACCGGAGGACGTATATCCGGGCGTCGTTCTGGGCCGAGAGCTCGCCAAGATGCTGCACGTCTACGTGGGGGACGAGCTCACCCTGGTGTCGCCGCTCGGCGATCTCGGTCCCATGGGCGTAATGCCTCGCAGCCGGCGCTTTCGCGTCGCCGCCATTTTCTACAGCGGCATGTACGAGTACGACTCGAGCCACGCCTACATGAAGCTCGAGGCCGCCCAGGAGTTCCTGGATTTGAAGCACCTCATCACCGCAATCGAAATGCGAGCGGAAAACGCCGAACGCGTGACGGAGCTCCGGCCGCGACTTTCGGAAGCCATCGCGGACCGCAAGAATCTCAGGGTGCGCGACTGGAAGGAGCTCAACAAGAACCTGTTCAGCGCGCTGCAGCTGGAGAAGATCGCCACGTTCATCATTCTGTCCGTGGCCATCGCCGTGGCGAGCTTCTGCATCATCTGCACGCTCTTGCTGATGGTCACGGAAAAGAGCAAAGAGATCGCCATCCTCAAGGCAATCGGCGCCAGCGACGGCGCGATCCGGCGCATCTTCATGAGCGAAGGCATGCTGATCGGCGGAACCGGCACGGTCTTCGGAATCGTCACCGGCTTGATGGCGATGAAGGGGCTCGAATACTTCGGTGTGCGCCTCGACCCGGACGTCTACTACGTCGACAAGCTGCCGATTTCCGTCGACTGGCTGGACTACACGCTCGTCGCGGTGACCGCACTGGTCATCACGACCCTGGCCACGGTATACCCTGCGGTCGCCGCCAGCCGGCTCCGGCCGGTCGACGGCATTCGCTACGAGTAGATGGGAAGGAACTCGAGTTGACCGAAGCTCTCGTCATCATCGAAGGCCTACACAAGAGCTTCCAGCACATGGGGCGAACGCTGGAGGTGCTGAAGGGCATCGATCTCAACATCTACCCGAACCAAATCATGAGCGTGGTCGGCCCTTCCGGCGCCGGCAAGAGCACGTTGCTCCACTGCATCGGCACGCTCGATCTGCCGACCTCGGGGCGCATTCGCCTGGCGGGTGAAGAGCTCACCACGATGAGCTCCTCGCGCCTCGCCGCCGTGCGTAACCGCGAGATAGGCTTCGTGTTCCAGTTCCACCATCTGTTGCCGGAGTTCGACGCACTCGAAAACGTCATGCTGCCGGGCCTGATTCAAGGCCGTTCGCGTCGCGAGATGGAGCGGCGCGCCAGGGCGTTGCTCGAAGAAGTGGGGCTCGGGCCGCGCGAGACGCACCGCCCCGGCGAACTCTCGGGCGGCGAGCAGCAGCGCGTCGCCATCG
>DASWGX010000620.1:0-9400 GCA_036393455.1 Polyangiaceae bacterium | reverse complement strand
TACTCGTCGTAGCCACCGCCATACGGGATCGGCCCCACGGGAGCGGGGCCGAGCTCGAGCACGCGATTCGACAGCTCGCTCAGGAACCTGCGGTCGTGCGAGACGAAGAGCAGCGTGCCCTCGAACGCCGCCAGCACTTTGACCAGCATGGCTTTGGTGTCGAGATCCAGATGATTCGTCGGCTCGTCCAGCACGAGCAGGTTCGGGGGATCGAACATCATCAGCGCCAGAGCCAGCCGTGCTTTTTCACCGCCCGAGAGCAGGCCACAGCGTTTCTCGACGTCGTCTCCCGAGAACCCGAAGGCTCCGAGAAGGTTCCTCAGCACGCCGAGGCCGGCCAGCGGAAACGACGCTTCTGCCATCGCGAGCACGCTGAGCTCGGCCTTCAGGATCTCCATCGTGTGCTGGGCGAAGTAGCCGAGCTTGACGCCGGCCCCGAGCCGCACCTCGCCGGCATCCGGAGCGTTTTCACCAGCGACGAGCTTCAAGAGCGTGGTCTTGCCGGCGCCGTTGACGCCCATCACGCTCCAGCGTTCGCCCCGGCGCACGAGTAGACTGAAGTTTTCGTAGATGACGTTCGAACCGTAGCGTTTCGCGATCCCTTCGAGCGTGACCACGTCGTCGCCGGAGCGCGGTGGAGCGGCGAAGTCGAACTCGAGCGTCCTGCGCCGGCGCGGCGGCTCGATCTTTTCGATCTTGTCGAGCTTCTTGACGCGGGACTGCACTTGGGCGGCGTGGCTGGCGCGTGCCTTGAAGCGATCGATGAAAGCCTGTTCCTTGGCCAGCATAGCCTGCTGGCGCGCGTACTGGGCTTCGCGTTGAGTCTGTCGCTCTCGATACTTGGCCTGGTAAAAGTCGTAGTCGCCCGAGTAGCTCACGAGCTCGCCCTCGTCGATGTCCACGATGCGCGTTACGACGCGATTCAGGAAAGCCTGGTCGTGCGAGGTGAGGATGAGGGCCCCTTCGAAGGCCTGGAGAAACCGTTCGAGCCAGATGATCGACTCGATGTCCAGGTGGTTCGTCGGTTCGTCGAGCAAGAGAGCGTTCGGCTTCATCAACAGCACGCGAGCCAGCGCCACGCGCATCTTCCACCCGCCCGAGAGCCGTCCCACGTCGGCGTCGATGCTCTCCTCGGAGAAGCCGAGCCCGGCCAGCACTTCATGCGCGCGAGCGTTGAGCGCGTAGCCGTCCAGCGCGTCGAAGCGAGCCTGTACGTCGCCGAAGCGTTGGATCAACGGTTCTAGCTGATCGGCCTGGTCGGGATCGGCCATCTTGCGCTCCAGCTCCGTCAGTTCCTCCGCGAGTGCCGCGACCTCGCCCGCGCCGGCGACCGTCTCCGCGAGCACGCTGCAACCGCTCATCGCGCCTACGTTCTGGTCGAAGTAGCCGATCACCGAGCCGCGCTCGGTATTGATTTGCCCCGCATCCGGCGGCTCCAGGCCCACCAGCATGCGAAACAACGTCGACTTTCCCGCACCGTTCGGGCCGATCAATCCGACGCGCTCGCCGCGAGATACGGCGAGGCTCGCGTCGAGAAACAGAATTTGGCGACCGTGTCGCTTCGAGACCGAATCGAGCTGTAGCACGCGGCCGGCTCTACCAGGTTTCTCGCAACGCGGCGATCAGCGCTAGAGCGAGAGCGGCAACTGGATACTGAGCTCCAGGCTCTCGTCGCTCGACGAACCGACGTGGATGCCGATCCACGCGCCCTGATCGTTGAACACCGGAGCGCCGCTGGCACCTCCGGCAGCGGCCGCATCCGTGACGAAAGCCTCACTCCACTCGACCGATGCTCCGAAAAGCTCGAGGGCTTCCGGAATCGTCGGCGCCGTGACGTAGCCGGCGGTGAACTGGCGATCGAAGAAGCCAGCGGGCAGTCCCACCGTCATCGTCAGCTCGGCCAGCGTCACCGCATAGTCGAATACCGGTGCGATGCCGGCGATGGCGTCCCCCGCCACCGTCCAAGCGACGTTCTGGATGACGGCCAGATCGCGGCCAGCGACCGGCTGGACGGCGTCGATCGTTGCGCTCTGCCCGAGAAGCGTCGCCGTTGGCGGCGAGCCGTCCACGAACAGCAGCGAGTCGCAGCCGTCGATGACGTGAAATGCGGTGATGATGTCGCCGCCGGACGTCTTCGTGCCGGTGCCGTATCCGACCGAATCGACGCCCACGACGCAGATGACCGCGAAGACGGCTTCGGCTTGCGGCTCGATCAGCAAAGCGAGCGCGCTTATCGCGGAGGACCCGGGCGGCCCTGGTTCCCCCGGCTCACCTTGAGGTCCCTGTTCGCCTTGCTCACCTTGAGGTCCCTGTTCGCCTTGCTCACCTTGAGGCCCCTGCTCGCCCTGTTCGCCTTGCTCACCTTGAGATCCCTGTTCGCCCTGTTCGCCTTGAGATCCCTGTTCGCCCTGAAGGCCGGGCTCCCCTTGTTCGCCTCGAGGCCCGCGTTGGCCCCGGAGCCCGGCTTCACCCTGCTCACCCCGAGAGCCCTGTTCGCCGTCGGCTCCGTCCTCGCCGTCGGCCCCGTTCTCGCCGTCGGCTCCGTCCTCGCCGTCTTCACCCGAAGGACCAACGCAATCGGACCAATCGATGCTCCCGTCCTGGTTCGCATCGCCGGCGAAGTCCCAGCAGTCCGCGCCGTTCCGTCCATCGTTCCCTCCGCAAGCGGCAAGCAACAGACAGGCCAGGTAGATCATCGAGCGAGACTTCATGACGATATCCTCCGTACTTGGCCGCTGGGTCCTCCGTGCTTGACCGCCGGAGCAGCAGCGGGCAGCAAAGCCTCTGGACCAGCCACCGTTTAGGCTGATTTCTCGTCGCGTGCCAAGCGGAGTCGCGCCGTCGCGCACGCTGTTGAATTCGAGCCGGCGTTCGTCGTGAAAAACTTCCGGGGGACCTGTCGTGGAGCGACGGCGCCCGGCGTCTTCATGCGAAGGCGCCCCGTGGCGGCCCCAACACGAGGAGACACTGATGTCAGAAGCGTTCGTCTGGTTCCACCACAACAGCGACAATCGCAACGAATCCAAGGACTTCTACGGCAAGCTGCTTGGCTGGAAGTCCGGAGCGTTTCAGATCGAAGCAGCGATCTCCGCCGTGCACTGCCGCGCGCGGACGGCCGAAGCCAGGGCCGCCCTCCTCTTGGCCCGAGAGCACGCGCGCAACGCTGCCGAACGCGCGCAGCTCGACGCGCGCCTCGCAAGGCTCCAGAACGTGAGCGGAGGACGAGGTCCGTGAGCAAGGAGAATCGCGCGAAGACCGAACACTTGTTCTGGGAGCTCGCAGCCGAGCTGATGGCGGAGAATCCCGACATGGCCGAGGGCACGATCATGAACGGGCGCTGCGTCCGGGTCGGCAAGGAGTTCCTCGCGCTCGTCGACTACAAGGGCTCGGGTCTCGTGGTGAAGCTGCCTCCCGCTCGCGTGGCAGACCTGATCGACGCGGGCATCGGGCGGCCCTTCGCGCCCGCGGGCCGCGTGTTCAAGGAGTGGGTCTCGGTGCCGGAGCCGAATCGAGAGCTTTGGGGCGAGCTCCTCGGTGAGGGTGTCGCGTTCGTCGCAAAGCCGGCCATGCGAAAGGGCCGGACAAGGCAATAGAGCGAGAACCACGCATCGCATTACTTTCGTGTCATCTCGGCTCCATCGCGTGATGGCTCCGTGACTGAAAGATCCCAGCGAGAAGGCGCGTGCGGCGCGTGGAGACCGCATCGCGATTTTCCTCACTTCTTGGTTGTGTCGCTCGGTGGTTTCTTGCTATTCGGCAATACGGAGGATTTCATGACACGATGGGTGCCTTTCGGGACGACTTTCGGGGTGATTGCGCGGGTGATTGCGCGCATGATTCACGGCACGAAAGGCGGGGCGAATGCGCTGGCTCGCTTCATGGCATCGGCTCGCTTCATGGCATCGACAGGGGTGGTGGCCTTCGGCCTCACGGCGCTGGCACGCGAGGCGCGTGCAACCACCATCAACGTCGGCGGCGGCTGCACGCTGGTCGAAGCCGTCACGTCGTTCAACGACGAGGCGTTCGCGCCCGGAAGTCCGCCCCAACCCGGGTGCACCTTCGTCAACGACGGGCAGAGTACGCGCACGATCGTCGTGCCTTCGGGCACGGTCACTTTCAGTACCGTGAACGTGCTGGTCACAATGACCATCGTCGGGGGCGGCGTCGGCCAGACGGCCCTGGCTACCACGGGCGAGTTCGGGTTCGTCGTGGTCGGCTCCCCGCTGCCGAATCCCACGCTGACCTTGCGAACGCTCACCTTGCGTAAGGCAACTCAGACGACCACGGCCACCACGGGCGTTTTCGTCAACGGCCTCCCCGGGCCCGCGCATCTCAACCTGGACCGGGCTCGCGTCGCCGACTACACGCGCGACGGTATCATCCTCGAAGGGAACCCCGGCTCCTCGTTCGAAGACGTGGACGTCGAGGTGCTCGACTCCACCGTCGAGAATAACGCGCTTTCGGGCATAGAAGCGCTCGACGCCGGCATTTTCGTTTCCGGCAGCACGGTTTCGGACAACTCGGGCAGCGGCATCCGCGCGACCTTCACGGACGAGTTCCACGAGGTCGCGATCATAAGCAGCATGGTTGCGAACAATCAGGGCGGCGACGGCGGCGGCATCTTCGTTCTCGACGAACTCGGCTTCGTGACCGTTCCGCGCCTGCGCATCAGCGACAGCACGATCAGCGGCAACCAGGCGAGCGGCGACGGTGGCGGCGTGTTCACCGCCGGCCTCAGAGCAACGCTCGACCGCGTGGTCGTTAGCGGCAATACCGCCGCGGGCGACGGCGGCGGCGTCTTCGCCGACGCGAGCGAAATCTTCGAGCTGACGGAAACGACCGTTGCGGACAACCAGGCGGCTGGGAGCGGGGGCGGCGTGGCCCTCGTGGAACAGACGGCAGAGTCCTTCGGCCAGATCGAGCGCTGCCTGTTCGCGGGCAACGTCGCGGGCGGCGATGGAGGAGGCTTCCATTCCGGCGGCCAGCTCAACATTTTCAACAACAGCACGCTCCACGGCAATCAGGCGGCGCGCGGCGGCGGTATGTTCCACCTGGGCTTCGGCGAAAGCCACATGACGCACTGTACGGTGGCTGCGAATACGGCGACGGTATCGGCGGGCGGCGTTTGGGTCTCGCCGAGCAACCCCCTCTTCTTCGGTAATATCGTGGCCACGAACACGGCGCCCGTTTCGCCGGACATCATCGTGACTCCCGACCTCGCGGGGTTCGGAGCCGACAACCTGATCGGAAACAACAGCGGGGCCACGCAAGCCCTGCCGAACGGCGTCGACGGAAACATCGTCGGCGTCGACCCGCTGCTCGGCGTCTTGCAGAACTTGGGCGGTCCCACTGCGGTCCGGCCGCTGCTCGCCGGTAGCCCGGCCATCGACGCCCGCTCCGCCTCTTCGCCCGACGTCGATCAAAGAGGCGCCCCGCGTCCCGTTGGCAGCGCGCTCGACCTCGGCGCTTTCGAAGGCTCGTGCACCGCTGGAGGGGAGGAGCTCGTCACCAATCAGGGGTTCGAATCGAACACGGCCGGTTGGGTCGGCTCCTTCGGCACGACGATCTCGTCTTCCACGCTCCAGGCTCACAGCGGCGCGCGAAGTCTGCGCATCACGAACCGTAACCTCGGCACCTGGCAAGGCGCCGAGTACAACCTGCTCGGCCTGGCCGAGCCCGGCGAGGTTCTCGGGGCCAATCTCTGGGCGCGTATCGAAGGCGACCCGAGCGAACCAGTGCTGTTCACGATGCGCGCTACTTGCCAGGGAGCGGGAGGCCCGACGTTTACGACGGTAGCGTCCGCTACTGCCACCAACACGGCCTGGGTCGAGCTCGACGGTAGCGTCACGGTGCCCGACTGCACCCTCACCGAGCTCGCCGTTTACGCTGAAGGCCCGCGGACGGGCGTCGTGCTGTACATCGACGACGTCTCGGTTGCGTCTCAATCGCTCTCTTGCGATAACCTGCCGCCGTCGGCCGCCCTCGTGGCCGAGTTCGACGTCACCAACGACTGGGGCACCGGGTATTGCGGGGAGGTCCTGGTGACCAATCTCGGCTCCACGCCCACCTCGGACTGGTCGGTGAGCCTGTCGTTGAACGGAACCGCGATCTACACCATCTGGAACCTCGACACGACCGGCCTGACGGGCGTCATCACGGTCTCGCCGCAAGCGGCGTGGAGCCAGATCATTCCCCCGGGCGGCACCACGCATTCGCTCGGCTTCTGCGCCGATCGAGGTGCAAGCGGTACTACCCTGCCGAGCGGATTGATCGCTACCGGCATGTTCTAGCGTCGAACCGGCTGGTCGCGGACAGCGTTGACCCCCAGGGTTCCCACCCCCGTATGCCGGGTGAGCTGCCCTGCCGGCTACGACGATCACGGTGCCGCCTGTTGGCGGCCGCCCAACATTATCGTGAAGCTCTAGAGGGGTGGTCGGCCCCGCCGAGCTTCCTCGTATTCGGCCACCAGCGCCGTCGCACGCCCCACGTCCTTGTCGAGTTTCGAGAGCGCCAGCTCGAGCCCTTGCTCGTACGCCCGTGAAGCGTCCCCGCCCAGGTAGAACCCGAGCAGGTGCCGCCACTCGTAGCAGCCGGCAGCCTGCGTCTGCACCAGCATCCGCCCGCGCCAGCTCAAAGACATGAGCAGTTGAATGCAATTGTCGGCGATATCCTCGGGCACGAGCTCGTCCGCGTAGTCGATCTCGACGCCCAGTTCGTACTTCGCGTCCATGACGACGTTCACATTCGCGCCTTTCAGGAGCACCGCGAGCGTCGCCTCGACCTCTTCCACCGTTTCCACCGAGCCGTCGGGGCGCGGATCGCGCTTGTCGACCACTTTCAAGCGGAGACTTCTGGGGCTGAGTCCTTCGAATTCCACCGCGGGTATGTCATCGGGATCGAGGCTCGGGACGCCCCTCGAGCTCGGAGGTCCGCACCCCATCGCGGCGAGCGCGCCCAGCATGACGGTGCTCCGTCGCCACCACCGCACCATGCCTTCCGTCTACCTTACTCGCGACGAAAGGCAAAGGCGTTCAGCGTAGGGGCTTCGCTGCGCCGCGGCTCTTTCGCTGCGCCGCGGCTCTTTCGCTCCGCCGCGGCTCTTTCGCTACGCCGCGGCTCTTTCGCTACGCCGCGGCTTTGGCTAGACTTAACCGTCATGCCGTGCGGCGCTCTGCATTCCAGCAAGAGTCGTTCCAGCAAGAGTCGCCCCTGCGCCTGCTCTCGCGCAGGGCTCGCTCTCGTCGCGCTGATTTCCACGGCGTCGGGTTGCGCGTCCGACACGGCCGGCGGCGCGGACGGCGCCGCTGCGGCTTCATCGTCGGCGGCGGGCGGCGCGACGAGCAGCGGCGCGGGCGGCGCTCCGGCGAGCGGCTCCGGCGCCGCGACGTCGGGCGGCGCGCCAAGCGGTAGCGGAGCCGCCGGCGCGGGCAACAGCGGCGGCACCGGGGGCGCAAGCACGGCGGGGGGCAGCGGCGGCACCGGGGGCGCAAGCGCGAGCGACGTGATCCAGGCGTTGCGCGAGTACCTTGCGCTCGCTCGCGCTTCGCGCCCCGCGCTCGAGGAGCAAGAATTCGCGCGCACCGCGCTGAGCGAGGACGAAGCGGACGAAGCTCGGCTCCTCTTGTGGGACGACTACGCCGCTCTCGTTCGCGAAACGCGGCAGGCCGAGAGCGAGGCTCGGCTCATCACGCTCGACGGGTACACGCTGCGTTACGATTTCACGGTCTTCGGCGACGCGCCCGGTGCCGGGCGGAGCCTGTACCTGTCCCTGCACGGCGGCGGCGAGGCGGAGCCGAGCGTGAACGACCAGCAGTGGGAAAACCAGAAGGGCCTCTACCAACCCGACGAAGGCATCTACCTCTCGCCGCGCGCTCCGACCGACACTTGGAACCTCTGGCATCAGCCGCACATCGACGCCCTCTTCGAGCGCCTCGTGACGAACCTCGTCGTCCTGGAGGGCGTCGACCCGAATCGCGTCTACGTGATGGGCTATTCCGCCGGCGGCGACGGCGTGTATCAGCTCGGCCCGCGCATGGCGGATCACTGGGCGGCCGCGGCGATGATGGCCGGGCACCCGAACGACGCTCGCCCCGAGAGCCTGCGCAACATCGGCTTTACCATTCACGTCGGCGGCCTCGACACGGCGTTCGATCGCAATCTCGTCGCCGAAGAGTGGGGCACGTTGCTCGACGAGCTTCGAACCGACGACCCCGACGGCTACGCGCATTACGTCGAGGTCCACGCGGACAAGCCGCACTGGATGGACCTACAAGACGCGGTCGCCGTGCCGTGGATGGCGGAGTTCACCCGCGATCCCGCGCCGGACCGCGTCGTCTGGCTGCAAGACGACGTCACGCACGCGCGTTTCTACTGGCTCGCGGTCGACGCCGAGAACGCCGCGCCGGGCGCCCAGGTCACGGCGCGCTACGGCGAGCAGCAGGTGACGGTGGAAGCGACGGGAGTCAGCCGCCTGAAGGTGCGACTCTCGGACGCGATGCTCGACCTCGATCAACCCGTCAGTGTCGTCTCCGGGGGCGCGAGCCTGTTCGAGGGGAACGCGGAGCGCACCATCTCGACGCTCTACACGACCACGCTCGAACGCGGCGACCCGGCGTTGGTGTGGAGCTCCGAGGTCGAGGTCGTGCTGCCGTAGCAAAGGCGGCTTGGACGGCTCACTGGCGTCGCCGGGCTCACTGGCGCTCCGGGCTCACTGGTGAGGGCATTCGCCCCGCAGGGAGGACTCGTGCCTTTTCGATGTGTTTCGGATGCTGTTGGGATCCGTGACGGCGACTTCGAGCCCCCAGCCCCGCAGGGTTTCGAAGCTACCGTTTTGGGTCATGTCCATTTCACGGCAGTCGTTGTTCCCGGGCCCCCAGGACCAGGCGAGCCAACCGATCTGGTGCTTCTGCGCTTCGGCGATGATGGCTTTGTAATCGATGGAGCGCGAGCAGCCGACGCCCGCGTGAGCGAACTCGCCGACGATCAACGGCAGCTCCATTGCCGCCGACTCACCCAGCTCCGCGATGATCTGCTTCGTGCTTCCGGGGTCCGCGGAGCCCGCAGGCTTCGGCCACCAGAGGTGGGCGGAAAACAAGATGCTGCGCCGAGGGTCGGCCTGCATCAGCGCGGGCGCGGTGGCCTGCAGCACGTCGATGTCCTGGCCCCAGCGCGGAGCGTCGATCACCAGCGGCATACGCAGACCCGCGGCACGCAGCCGCTCGATGGCTCGCTGGTAGACCCGCGTGAAAGCCTCGGCTTTTACGTTGCCGTCGCCGGCCTCGTTCGCGATGTTCAACAGTAGATACGCCTCGTGCTTTCGCAGCACCTCGAGGATCTCCGGCCGCACCCAGAAGTCTACCAGTTGCGGCACCTTGTCGAGGTCGCCCGTGGCGTCGTGCAG
>DASWGX010000619.1:0-6096 GCA_036393455.1 Polyangiaceae bacterium | reverse complement strand
GCTCACGTAACTGTACGCGGTATTGGATTGAGCGCGGTGTCGTTGCGGCGATCCTCCGGCAACGTTGACCTCGACCACCGCCACGCGCTTGAGGTGATCGGCGTCGCGCGGGCTCGGCGCCGGTTGACTCTCGCTCGGCGGTGCATACCCCGGCGCGTGAGACGATACCGAATACGGTTCCGAGCGGATCTCCGCCAAGGCGTGGGGTGCGCGGTACGGCGCGCCCCCGGCCTGGCTTTCCGGTATCGCCGGTGGGACGGCGCGTGAAGCAGCGGGCGCAACCTGAAACGCCGAGGGCTCGGCGCCGGCCGCGAGTTCCCTCGGCGGGGACGCGCGCTCGGCGGGCCGCGACAGAGCGGCTTCGCGCGCCGCCGCCGGCGCTTCGGACGGAGCGGGCAACGGCGGCGGGCGCGCGGGCGCGAAGCCCGGCACGAAGTCAAGATCCGGTTCCGGCGCGCCCGCGCGACGGCGGCCGAGCGCTCCCCACCACAACGAACCGGCGAAGACGCCAAGCACGACGCCGAACAAGACTATCCTGCCCCGGTCCGGCTCCACGGGATTTTCAGGAAGGACCGCCGGCTCGAGAACCGTTGCCGCGAGCACGCGGTCGGGTGGCGTGCGCTCCGATTGCTCCTGCGCTCGTTTCAGAGCGCGCACGCGCTCGAGCCATTGCTCGCGCAGCACCGAGGCTTCCAGCGCCGCTTGCTTGGCTTTGGACTTGGGCTGCTCCGTCGTACGGCGATTGGCGCCTTCACGCGCGGCGATGGCTTTGTTGATCTCGACCGCGCGGCGCTTCATGCGCTCGACTTCGTCCGTGTCCGCGCGCGACGGATCGTCGTACGGGTTCTCCGTAGCCTGGGATTTCTCGCTGTCGTGTTGAAACTCGTAGAGAGTCTTCTCGAGACGCTGCAGCTCGTTCCTGAGCACGATGAGAGCCGGATCAGAGCGCAGTTTCGTCTGGGCCGGGGCGCTCTCCTTGTCGAGCACCGCTTCGGGGTGACGAGCCACGAAATCCGAGAGCGCTCCGAGGGCTTCGTCGACGCGGCTATTGCTCTCGTTCACGATGCCTGCAGCCTGTATGAGAGCCGCCGGCGCCTGCTCGACCAAGCGGCGCGTCGCGGCGCTCGCAAGAGCCAGAGCGCCCTCGGCGCTCTCCGCTCGCGCGGTCACGTCGTAGCGGCGCGCCGCCGAGCTAGTGACGGATAGCGCATCGCGAAACGCCTGCACTCGATCCAACCCCGAGTCATCAGGCTGACGGGGCAGCGCCGCGCCGACTTCGGCAAGACCGGAAGCGGAGAGCACGGTGTCTGCCACCAGCACACGGGCGCGATCGCCGTCCAAAAGGCGAAGCACTTCGGCCGGCGTTCGAGGCTGCGGCTCGATCCCGACGACCGCGCTGCTCTCGTAGGTAGCCGGCAACAAATAGGCCACCGCCAGCGCAGCGCTCGCAGTCAGCGCGGCGATGCCCAGGCCACCCCAAAGCGGGAGCCTGCCCGAGCGGCTAGCCGAGCGGTTGGCCCCCACGCTTTGCCCAGGGGGCTCCTCAGCCTGTGGAGACGTGTCGGCGTCTGTCACGGATCACAGATGCGCCCGAATCTCGCACGCGGCTTCGCCGAGATCCAGATCTAGCCCGGGAGCAACCCTGGTCGGCCGACCGCTCCCGCAGGGTGAGGCAGAAACGCCGCTCTCTCCGACTCCTTTCCGAGCTCCGCAGCGGGGTGTTTTGCGGCGACGGACTTTCGCCAACTGCCGGGCCCTACTAGACAAGCGCCCACGGCATTGGAGCGACACTGGCCCGAGCCGCCCGCAAGCGCTACCGGAAGGCTTCGCCTGGCCGATCGACTCTAATATGGACCGTGGGAAAGAAAGCTCAGCGATCGAGAAGGTTCCGGTCCCGCGAGTCCCCGGGGCAGACCCTCTAGTCCAGCCGTGGCGAGACCCGGGCTGGCAGCGACTGTGGCTCGCGCTGCTCGCCAAACCTTGGTCCTCGCTCGCGCTCGTGCCGGCAAGCTCCGGTGCGCCGAACGATTTTGCGCTCGACGTCGCCGTGACGCTCGCAAGGACGGCCATCGCCCACCTGCGCGAACCAATCCAGGTAGCCGACGGGACACAGGTACAGATGACCCACCTGACCAGCTTTTCGAGCGAGCTGCAGAGCTGCAAGGACAGTGGCTACCGGGTGCTGGTAGCGCTCGCCCCCGTGAGCGAAAGCCCGGTGACCGTCGCGCTTTCTCAGTCGACTGATTTCGCGCTGCTTTGTGTTCTGTTCGGAAAGATGGCTACGGCCGACGCAAAGCGCACCATCGCCGAAATCGGGCACGGCCGCTTCATCGGCTCCGCCACGTTCCACCCGGACAAGGCGGAAGGCCGCGAGCAGCGCAGGAACAAGAAATGAGCTCGCGCTGTGCTCAAGAACCCGTACCGCCGAGCACCACCGGCACGGTGCGCGCAACGACGTAGATGTCGAGCCACGGCGACCAGTTGCGAACGTACTCGACATCCAGCTGAACGCGGCGCGCGAAGTTCGACGAGTTTCGCTCCATCACCTGCCAGACGCCGGTCAGGCCCGGTTTGACACGCAGCACGATGATCTCCTGCTGCGCCATCTCCGGAATCTCCCGGTCGAGATAGGGGCGCGGGCCGACCAGGCTCATCTCGCCGACGAGAACGTTCCAGAGCTGGGGCAGCTCGTCCAAGGAGTATTTGCGCAGCCAGCGCCCCGCACGGGTGACGCGGGGGTCGTTGGCGATCTTGTGCGAATATTCGTACTCGGCCTTGAGCTTCGGATCGCTGTCGAGCACGGCCTGAAGGCGCGCTTCCCCGTCTCCGTGCATGGTCCGGAACTTGAGCGCCGTGAAGCGCACTCCGTCCTGGCCGAGCCGCTGCTGGCGGTAGAAGACCGGCCCCTTGGAGTCGAGCTTGATCCATAGCCCGATCAAAACCAGAAGCGGCGAAATGGCGAGGACGCCGACCGCCGTGAGCACGACGTCCATCGCGCGTTTCATCATGCGCGGACCGCTCAACAGGAGCTGGCGCCGCATCTCGATGCCCAGCATTTGATCGAAGCTACGCGTCACTCCGCCGAAGCGAACGAGTTCGAAGACGTCCGGAATGATGAGCACCGAGGTGAATTCGCTCGTGTAGTTCTCCAGGATGCTGACGAGGGAGCTCGAATCGGCTTCCGGCATCGCCACGATCGCCGAGCGTATCTTGAGGCGGGTCACCAGCATCGGCGCTAGCGCCAGCGCGCCGATGATCGGTACGCCCTCGACCTCGGAGAACCGTCCCCACTCGACCTTGCTCGACGACTCGACCGCCTCGAGCGGCCGTACGCCGTCGCTTCGCACGGACTCTACCGTGATGTCGCTCTCCTCCCAGCGCGCGCGCAGTGTACCCTGGCGCGCCGGGTCGTCGTCGAGGATCGCGATCGGCTTCAGGCCGATGCCAGGACGTTCACGCAAGAGCGCGACGATCTTGCGGCCGGCCTTGCCCGCGCCCAGAACGACCACGGGCCTTCCCCACCACGGCTTGCCCGCCAGACGTGAACGCAGGATGCCCCGCGTGGCCGGAAGCAAGAACACGGTGAGCGCCCAGGTGACGGCCCAGCCCAGCGGAGAAAGATTCGTGACGTCGAGCAGCAACGTGGCGACGCCGAAACCGAGCATCGTCAGCGAAACGATGTGCGTCGCTCGCCGAATTTCCTCGGGCGGCGCTGGCGGCGGAATTTCGTGCAAATGAGCAGCGGCGAGAGCGAACACCGTAACCGCCATCACCACGCCGGAAACGATGGCGTTCGAGACGAGCGGCACCGAGAAAAGGAAGCCGGAGAGCATGCTGGCGCCGAGCGTGATCAGCGCATCGCCGGCCAGGAGCACGAAAACCGTGAGCCGCGGCCTGCACCCAACCTCGAGCCCGACTATGGCGGGGTTGTTTCGCGCGCGTCGCGCCAGTTCTCGCGCGCTGGTGCGCGCCGTCTGCACTTGCTCGATCAGTGCTTCGGCGATGGCCTGCGTGTCGCACGCGCCGAGCTGCACCAGGATCGAGCCAATCTGCCCGCCTTGCTCGCTCTGAATGCGAAGCGCCTCGCGAAGCTGCTCGGGCGCGATGGTCCCGCGCCGGAGCAGTACTTGCCCGAGCTCGTTACCGCGCCGCTTGCGCCGCTTGTAGAACGCCGGGACCGCCGCCGTCGACGCGTCGGAGCTGGCGCGTTGGTCGGCCGGGCTGGGTTGCAAGAAAGCGCTCCACGGACGAGGCGGCCAGGGAGGTCTTACGCCATCGTCAAGCGGCCGACCCAGCTCGTTTTCCCGCCCTGGATCGCGGCGAATGCGATCTGCCGGAAGAGGGCAACATCGACGCCGGCAGGAAATAGCTCGAAGCGAGGCTCGCTCGAAAACTTGCCGATGACAGCGTCGTCCATGATTCGCACCACCTGGTACTGGCCGTGAGCCAGACGGACGATGCGATACGTAGTGCCGCGAACCTGAACCATTCCTTTTACGTAGCGCATGGGTTTTTCCCTCGAGTGTTCCTTTTAGCCAGACTCGCCCCAGAAGGGAAGCCCTGATTGCCACACCGGCTCGGGCTTTTGCCTCCGACCGCCGGCGTCCGAGACCAGCTCCAAGACCGGCTCCGAGTAGGCGTTCGGCAACTCCGCGGGCCGGCGCCCTTTCCGGGCACGCCTTTCGGAGCTGCTTTTGGTCGGCGCTCGCCAACCCGCGCCCGCGACCTCAGCCTCGTCGGTGTCTCTCGGCCTCATGTTCGGCTTGATCTCAGCGATCACTCTAGGTGTCCTGCGTCTCTAGCTCGGCGTCTCTAGCTCGGCGTCTCTAGCTCAGCGTCTCTAGCTCGGGCGTCTGGCCTTGGTTCTAACCCCGACCAAC
This sequence comes from Polyangiaceae bacterium, assembly GCA_036393455.1. Classification (GTDB taxonomy): domain Bacteria; phylum Myxococcota_A; class Polyangia; order Polyangiales; family Polyangiaceae; genus DASWGX01. The sequence goes on along the minus strand of DASWGX010000619.1, from coordinate 1,216 downwards.
TTCTCTAAGTTTCGTTTTGAACGACGTTTCGTTTTGAACGACTCGGCATTGCGCGCGACCGGGCTCGATGTGGGGAGCCCCAGCGGCCCGCGACGCCAACTCTGCTGCATTCCAGAGACATCGTTCTGCGCGCCCCGCGACATGCAGCGCCGCCGGGTGCGAAAGGGGAGCCCCATTATGGAGCCAAGGGACCAAGGCGCCAGCACTTCCGTTCGGAACCACCGTGGAATGCTGCCGGCAAGCTGGCTTGCGATCAGGGTGCTGCCAGGAATCTCGCATTCTCTCGAATCTTGCCGCCTTTGACAAGTCTGCCGGCGCTTTTCTTCCGGGCCCTTTGGACCCGCGCGCTCCTTTCCAATCCCGTGACGTTTCCAATCCCGTGACGTTCGTCACGCTCGCGTCCCCCTTTCAACCGTCTTTCGCCAGCTACCTTTCGCCAGCAACCGTCTTTCGACAGGCGCCGTTCGCCCTCGCACGTTCGCCCTCGCACGTTCACCCCTCGCACGGCCTTTCCGCAGCCGTCATCGTTTCGGTGGCGGATCGTTCAGTGGCGGTGAACGTTTCATCCCGCAATGCTCGCTCGGGGTTGCGTTCGTGGTTTCGCTGCGTGGTTTCGCTGTTCGGCGCCCACCTCCGCTTTGAGCGCCCCGAGTCGGCACGATTGAATGGGCCGGCGCGCTTTGCCCGTGGGGACCGAGTGGAACCCGCGCGGGCGGTGCGAAACGAGGAACGCACGGGAGCGCGTCACGGAGTGCATCGAAACGACATACGAGTCGGGGCGAGCCCAGAACCGAAAGGCGTTCGGTCGTCAGGCTCAAGCCGGTCCCGACTGAGCGGGGATGTCGCTTGGTGTAGGGCTTTGCCTACCTTTCCCGCGGCATAGGAGCTCCACCCACATGATAGTTCAGATTCACTAGTTGTCTTGACAACTTTACTACGCTGCGCCAGGATCGCCGGGTGCTGAACGCGGCGTCGCCGATCCCGCTCTACCGCCAACTCGCGGATACGCTCCTCGCCGACATTCGCGCGAAGCGCTACGGACCCGGGCGGCGCATCCCGTCCGAGCACGCGCTCGCGCTGCGCTACGGAATCGGCCGTCCCACCGTGCGCCAGGCCACCGACCTGCTCGTGCGGCGCCACGTGCTCGAAAGGCGACGCGGTGCGGGTACCTTCGTGTCGAAGACGCCGGAGGGCGTCGATCTGCTGAGCCTCGCGG
>DASWGX010000618.1:0-4649 GCA_036393455.1 Polyangiaceae bacterium | reverse complement strand
GCTCGCCCTTCGGGCGAGCCGAGTAGCTCCGGCGAGGTGGCGGACCCGCGCCGACAGCCGCTCGCCGAAAGCGCGCACAACATCACGACCAGGCTCGTCTTCACGATGGGCTTCATTTGCCTCTCCGTTCTCTTCCTATGTGCGGGAAGGGCCCGAACAATCATCCAATCCTAGAGCGGTCCGAGCGAACCGCTCAGTTTCAAACGCGGCTCCTCCGCGAGCGGCGACCGCAGCCGCCACCGGCGCGGGGTGGTTTAGCAGCATCGACCTCGCCGATTCAAGGCCCGTTCCAAGTACGGCCGTGCCCGCTTCCCCTCTTGCCCGGCTCGAGGTTGCCCGGCTCAAGGCGTTTCCCCGGCGGAAACGGCGGCCCTCGGGGCGCGCCTGCGGCTCGTCGACCCGGCACCCCGCGCGATGGCGCGGTCGCTCGTGTCCTGATGGTGGCTGATCCAGCCGGCGACGGCGTAGATGAGCGCGGTGTTCCAGTTGATGGCAACTTCGTTGGTCTCGAAATCGGCGCTCGTATCCTGCCACGACGTCGCGGCCGCGGGCGCAGGCGCATCCGACCAGCTACCGCCCACGAGCAGGCCCGGCCATGGATGCGGGTTATTGTCCGCTACGGACGGGCGATGATGAGGCTGATTCGGCGCGTCGGCGCCGATCCCGGTGGCCTGCGAGCGACCGTAGTAGTTACGCCCGAACAGGTGATCGAGCTGCGCGCCCCAAGCCACGAGGTAACGCGGATTGCCGGTGAGCCGGAACGCGGCTTCCAGGTTGAACGTGGTGCGTGCCACCGTGCCGTTGATGCCCCAAAAATACGCGGGACCGACGCCCCGGCCGTACGCGTGCTCTTCGGAGCGCTGAGCGATGGTATCGGCCGACCGAACCGTGGCCGCTGCCAGATCGCGGACCAGGGCGGGCCGGCGCCCCGGGCGTTCGGAAAACAGATACGTGAACAGCCCGAGGTTCAATGGATCACCCCAGTCCCAGAGCGTGGGGATGCCGTCGCGACCCAGGCCGGGGTAAAGCCGTTCGACATCCCGTAGAGCGCGCTCGTCGCCGAAGGTCTCCCAGATTTCCGCCGCAGCCCACAGCCGCTCGCCCGAGTGGTTCGGCGACTGGTACCCTCCGGTCGTGAACGGCGTGAGATCGAGTGGCTCGTCGGTCGGATGCTCGAGCAAGTAGGCGTAAGCGTCGAGCGCCGCTTGCCCGTACCGCTCCGCGTCCTGCGGCGCGTAGGCCGCGAAAATGCGCGCCGACATGGCGGCTACCGCGGCGAAGTCCGCCGTGGCCGCGATGCCGCTGCGCGAAAAGTAGCGCGGTGCTCGATCCGCCTCGGGCATCACGCTGAGCGCCTCGAAATTGAGGGCGGTCAGCTTGTGGGAGACGCTTCCGTCCTCGAACTGCATCTTGACCAAGAAATCCAGCTCCCACTTGGCCTCGTCGAGCACGTCGGGCAGCTCGGCGTCTTCGCGACCGGGAATGAAACGTGCCGCCGCTAGCACCGGTGCGAAGTGTTCCCACGCCTTCAATACCTGACCCAGCGCGAAAGCGCCGTTTACGACGTACTTGCCGTAGTCGCCGGCGTCGTGCCAGCCGCCGGCGCCGTCGAGCGACCCCTGCCCCGCGTCGCTGTACATGAGCCCGCCGTCGTCCTCATGGCACGTGCCGTGCGCGTACTCGAAACTCGCGAACGTGAACCGTACCGGCGTTCCGCAGCGCTGACCGTGGACCCCGAGCAGCAGCGTCACCAGCGATTCATCGTAGGTGCCCGTGCCGACCGCGAACGGCGCGGACTTTCGAGCGCCGAACTCGAGCACGAAGGTCCCCTCTTCGTCGAGCTCGGTGAAGTCTGCGACGTACACTTGCTCCGCGGTGTCTGGACTTTCGAGTGGCCCGAACGGAGCGCCCTCGGCGACGACCCGCTCGTCCTCCACGGACACGACACGAAACGCGTTTCCGTCGCCGACCAGCGTCGCGAGCTTCCGATCACCAAGAAAAAAGCCGACCGAGTTGACGCGGATGGAGGCCTCTTCCTGCTCCGCACAGCCGGCCGCGCCCGGAACGCATTCTCCGCCCGGATCGCAGCCGAGGCTGCCGAGCGCGCTCGACAGCGCGGCGACGAGCCCCAGCGACAGCGGAAGTCGAACCGCGATGGCCACGTGCCGACGTCTAGCAGAGCTCTGGAACCGGTACCAGGCTTCGAGGCCCGACGGGACCGGCCGCGTGAGGGAACCGAGCTTTCCCAACCGTCGCGAGCCCCCCGAGAAACTCACAGGCCCATCGTGTAGCCCAGCTGGAGCGCGACGACCGTCCCGCCCGCTCCGAGCATTCTCGAGAGCTTGAGCTCGAGCAGGGGCCCACCGCTTTCGCCCACCGGGAACACGGCGCCAGCGCCCGCCGCGACGAAGGCATTGCCCGTCTTCCGCCACGCTTCGAGCCGACCGATTTCGCCGTTCAAGAAGTTTTCCTCCGTTGGGAAGAACTCGACGAACACCCGCCCGTCCACCTGGGCGACCCCGGCGCTCAACGCGCCATAGAACCGGAGCCCCTTGCGTTCGAAGGGCGCCGAGCCAAAAAAGTACGCGCCGCGGGCTTCCGCGTGCCAGGGCAAGAAGGACGCGCCTCCCTCGAAGGGCGGAGCGCCACCGAAGGCGTAGCCAAGCCGGCCGCCCAGCATGAGGTTTTGCCCGAGCAGCATGTCGTAGCCGAGCAGGATGCGCCGCGTGGCGGCGCTGAAACCGCCCTTGACGTCATTGCCGACGGGCTCGTAGATCTGGCCCGTGTAAAGGCCATCGGGGCCGAAGCAGAAGTAGCTGCCCCCGGGCGAGCACGCGCCCTCTTCGGCGCCGTGCAAGAGGAAATCCTGACCCAGTGTCGCCGTGAGCCAGTGCCGTCGCCGCGCGCTGCCCTGACCATCGGCTTCGGGCTCGGGCTCCGCGCCGACATCGGCTCGTGCCGGCTCCGTCTCCACCTCCTCCAGGAATACGTCTTCCGCGGCCGGGTCGGCTGCGTGCCCCACCGAAGCGATTAGAGTAACGCCGGCAACGGCCGCCCAGTCCGCACTCGGCCACGACGGGCGCTTGGCGTACCTCTTCGACCACAAGCAAGACGGCGAAAAGCAGGACATCGAGTCTAGGGGCCTTCGACCAGCTCCTCCGCGCCGGGGCCGGCCGCGGTGACGAGAAATTCCGGGAGCCGTCCGAATTCGCTTTCGAAACGCTCCGCAACGAGCTTTTTCAAGGCTTCGACGCTCTCGCGCCGCACCAAGCTGACGGTAGAGCCCCCGAAGCCGCCGCCGGTCATGCGCGAGCCGCACACGCCGGGCACCTCGAGCGCCGCCGCCACGGCAACGTCGAGCTCCCGACTGCTGACCTCGAAGTCGTCGCGCAGAGACTCGTGCGAGCGTGTCATCAGGCGGCCGAGCCCTACCATATCTCCGCGGGCCAGGGCGTCCGCCGCCGCCAGCGTGCGTTCGTTTTCCGCAATCACGTGGCGCGTGCGGCGCTCGATCGTAGCGTCGAGACGCTCGCGATGCGCCTCGAAGTCGCCGGGGCCGACGTCCCTGAGCGCGCGAATGCCCGGCAAGAAGCGGGCTAGGACCGCCACGGCCCGTTCACACTCCTCGCGCCGCTGGTTGTAAGCGCTGAAAGCGAGCTCGTGCTTGGTGCGGGTATCGCACAGGATGAGCACTAGGCCATCGAGGTCGAACGGGACGGCTCGCGACGTCAGCTCGCGACAGTCGATCAAGAGGGCGTGGCGCGCCCGAGCGTGAGCAACGACGTACTGATCCATGATGCCGCAGCGCGTGCCGACGTACTCGTGCTCCGCCTGCTGTCCCGCCAGCGCGAGCGTGAGCGGCGGCACCGCCTGGCCGCTGACCGCCGAGAGCGCTAGACCGACCGCGATCTCGAGCGCCGCGGACGCGCTCAAGCCCGCGCCCGGAGGTATGTCGCTCGCGATGAGCAGGTTCGCTCCGCCGATTTGCACGCCACGCCCGAGCAGCGCCCGTGCCGTGCCCTCGACGTAGTCGAGCCAGCTGTTCCTGAATGGCCGGCCCGGCGCCGAGAGGTCGAACTCCGCCGCGTCCTTCATCGTGAGGGACGTCGCGCGCACTCGCCGATCCGGACGGTGCGAGGCGAGCACGTACGTGCTCGCCTCGATGGCGACGGGCAGGACGAAGCCGTCGTTGTAATCGGTATGCTCGCCGATCAGGTTGACGCGCCCCGGAGCACGAAATACCCGCGGCGCGCCGCCGTATTCGCGCTCGAACGACTCGACCAGCTCTTCGAGATTCATCGCTCTTTACAGGGGGCCGGGGGTTCCTACCACTCTCTTGCGCCGCTGGATAGAAGCTCCGGAGCAGCCAGCCGTGGGACCCGCGCTCACCCCTTGACAGCGCCCGAGGTGAGACCGCCGATGAATTCCTTTTGGAGCGCAAAGAACAGAATCGCCGGCGGCAGGATGGCAAGGGCCGTACCCGCCAAGAACACGCCGTAGTCGTTCGTGTACTGGCCGATGTACAGGTTCAAGATGATGGGCAGCGTGAGCTTGTCCTGGCTGTGCAGAAAAACGTTCGGCATGAAGAAGGCGTTCCAGTTGCCGAGGAAGCTGACGAGGCAGAACGCGGCCGCCATGGGTCGCACCAG
>DASWGX010000617.1:0-7247 GCA_036393455.1 Polyangiaceae bacterium | reverse complement strand
CCGGCGCATCTCGCAATGATGCACGGTCGCGACGCGATGATGCTCGAAATGGGCATGCTGGTCTGTGCCAACGACTCGAATCAGCTGCTGGAAACCTACGAGCGCCGCTTCATCGAGGAGTTCGGCGCGCGGCCGCACTGGGGGCTCGACTTGAACGTTCTCGGCAGCTTCGAACAGGTGCGCGCGCTCTACCCTACCTCAGCCGACCGCTGGCTTGCCGTCTACCGCCGCATGAACGCGCGGGGAACCTTCAATGCCGCCTTCACGGATCGACTGGGGATCTCCGTCGTGCCGTAGGACCTCGCAAGGCCTTCGGCGGAGCCGGAACCCGCGAGTCCGTCGAGCCGCGCACCACTGACCTCCGATAATTCTGGTGGCGTCGCAACGTCGACCGCACGCGGCGTGCCGTCCACGGTTCGTCCGCCGCTCGCAGGTTGCGGAGCTCGCTGCCGTCGCGGCAAGATATCCGCGTTGTCGCGCGTACCGGAGCACCCTTCACCGAGCTCCCAGGAGGTTCGTTCATGCGCCCCTACATGACGCTGCTGTGCATGTCGCTTTTTTCCGTGTCGCTTTCATGTTCGTCGGAGAGCTCGGACGGCGACGGAACGGCGAGCAGCGCGAGCGGGACCGGCGGCAGTGCGACCGGAGGCACCGGCGGCGCGACAGCTAGCAGCACGGGCGGAAGCAGCACGACGGGCGGCGCGGGCACCGGCGGCACGGGAATCGGCGGGGGCGCGACGGGCGGTGGCGGAAATGGTGGAGCTGCGACGACTGGTGGCACGGGAGGGACGACGACCGGCTCGGGCGGAGAAGGGACGAGCGGTACCGGCTCCGGCGGCACTGGCGGCATGGGGGCCGGCACGACCGACGACGGCGCCATGAGTTTCTTCGTGACCAGCACGAGCCCGGGAGACGGCGGCAACCTCGGCGGTCTGGCCGGTGCGGATGCTTTCTGCGCGGAGCTCGCCACCGCGGTATCGGCGGACTTCGGCGCCAAGACGTGGCGCGCGTACCTCGGCACGAGCACGGAGGATGCACGCGATCGCATCGGCACGGGGCCGTGGCGCAACCAGGCCGGAGCAATCATCGCCAACGATCTGACTCAGCTTCACGACCAAATGGAGGGAGGCGCTCTCGACGACACCTGGGCCGTGGACGACTTCGGCGTTCCGCTCGACGAGGACGGAAACCAGGTCGCACAGGACGTGCACGACATCCTCACCGGCACCGAGCAGGACGGAACCGCGGCGGCAAACAACTGCAACGACTGGATGTCCAATTCCAGCGATGCCACGGCGCAGATCGGTCATTCGAATCGCAGCGGGCTCGCGGGTCAGCCTGCGTCATGGAACTCGGTGCACACCGTCGGCTGTGCGCCCGCAGAGGAGAACCGCGAAGCCGGCACGGTCACCCAGGGCGGCGGGCGCGGCTCGTTCTATTGTTTCGCGGTGATCACGGGCGAGTAGCGGATGCGACGGCACATCGCATCCGACCGGACTCGAAGGTGACGTCGGTCACCCGCCGGCCCGCCGAACCTTGCCGCTCGCTACCTGAAGCGCGACAGTCGTTCCGCGCGGCGGTTCCAGGCCGGGGCGAACATCACTTGCCAGGCGAGAAAGTACACGGCACTGAGCGCGAGCGGCATCAGGTACACCGGTGGCGGTTCTCGCCCGAGGACACGCCCGATGAGCGCGAGCACTACGCTGCCAAAAAGCCCCAGAGAAGTGCCCACCAGGATGGAAAGCCAGCCGGCGCGGCGCCAGCTCAACCTGGCGTGCCGCCCCGGACGCAGGAACAAAAGCGGCCCCCAACTCTCGTCCCGATCGGACAGCGCGTTCACCCATTCGTCGAGCAGCATTCGGAGCTTTTTCAATAACCGCCGCAGAACGCTAGCTCGCGGTCGCCGAAGCGCCAGTCAATTCGCTCGCCTCCGCGACGCTTTCAGCGGGGATGACCCGGATGTTGCCGCACGCGAACGGGTTTTCGTGATTCTGGAGCATCGAGGGTCCGGGCCCGGGGACCTCGGGTCGTCCCGAACGGAGAGCTCGCTCGAGGAGCCTGTTTACGCGAGATCCGGAAGCGGACCCGTGGCGCCCGAATCGTCGCCGAAGGCCGTCAGATCGTCGGCACCCATCGCGTGGGCGATCGACACCAGCAGCTGATTATTGTCCTTCGGACTGTTTCCGTAGTCGATGAAACGACCGGCGCGGATCTTCCCCCCGGCGCCGCCCGCGAGCACGTAGGGCATGAGCATGAGGTCGTGACTCGTCGACTCGCCGATTTCGGTGGCCCAGAGCAGCACGGTGTTGTCGAGCACCGTGGCATCGCCTTCCTGATACGAATCGAGCTTCGCGAGGAAGTAGGCGAGCTGCTCGGCGTACCAGCTCTGGATCGCATTGTAAGCCTCGTAGTTGGCGCCGCTCGAGGCAAAATCGTGCGAGATGGCGTGATGGTTGCCGCTCAGCCCCAAAAACTGAAACAGGTGCTCGCTTTCCGCGTAGGACCACTGAAAGGTCAAGATGCGCGTCTGATCGCAGGCGAGCGCGGCGGCCGCCAGATCCATTTGCAGCTGTCCGGCCTGTGCATACTGATCGTCGACGGCGAGATCGACGTTCGTCATCGTCGGTGTGGCACACGTGCCGGTCCCCGTCCCCGTGCCGGTCCCCGTTCCGGTCGCGCCGACGAGGCGCTGCTCGATGTCCCGCATCGAATTGAGGTGGGCTTCGAGCTTGCCTCGGTCTTCCGCGCCGACCAGCTGCATGACGCGCTCCGTTTCGGCGTTCGTGAGGTCGAACACGCTCTTGCGCTGGGCCCAGAGCCGCTCGAGCTCGGGATTGGGCGCGTCGGGCGTCGACGTGGCACCGCCGAACAACGCGGAGAAAACATCCTGTGGATCTTCCCGCGGCGGCACGGGTTGGTTGGACGCGCTGTATGAAATGCGCGCGCGCACCTCGGTGTCCCGCACGTGCACGCCGAGCTGCAAGCTCTTGAAAGTCGTGGGTGGCGTCAAGCGATCGGCCAGGTACTGGTCGATGGACTGCCCGCTGCCCCAGCCCGACGTGGTATTGCCGAAGCTCACGAACTCGGTCCCCGAGTTGAGCGGCCGCGCCGTCAGCATGCCGCCGGTACCGCGCGCGTGCTCGGAGCCGAGCGTCCCACCCAGCGCCCCGTTTTGCAGCGAGTCGTTGAGGCGGATCCCGCGGAGGAAGGTGAGCTTGCTCTTGAACGGCTCGAGCGGCGCCGTCAGCGGCTGCAGCGTGAAACTGGTCTCACTGCCGGTGGGCCAAAACATGCTGTTGCGCGTCCCGTTCGGCATCGTGAAGACGACGAAGCGCCGGATCGGAGCCGCTGTCGCTCGGACCTGGCGCGCCTCGAGCCAGGGGACCACGGCCGTCGCAGCGAGCGTGCCGCGCAAGAGATTGCGTCTGGTAAACCTGAGGGGGTTCATGGGGTTACCTCGCCGAGGGCTCCTAGAGGCTGCGGTACCAAAAGGCGTCGGTTTGCGTCATGGCGACCACGAGCTCCGTCAAATCGCCGCCCGAAGCGGCGAAGCCGTCCTGGAGCGTCCCGAGCGAGCACGCGTCCGCGGCGGCCTCGCTGCGGCCCGAAGCAAAGCGGAACCACTGGGTCGCGACGCAGGCACGGACCTGCTCGCTGTCTGCGAGCTTCTCCGCCAGCTCCCGAACACCGATGAACGGCCCCGCGAGGGTCGGGTCGCTCGCCTCGAAGATCTCCCCGGACACGTCGAGGGCTCGACCATCGTCGGTCTCGCGAAAACGCCCCATCGCGTCGAAATGCTCGAAGGCGAGGCCGATTGGATCCATGAGCGAGTGGCAGGTGTTGCAGCTCGCTCCGGCGGTGAGGTGCGCGGAGAAGCGCTCGCGGGCCGTGCCGCCTTGATCGATGTCGGGGACCGAGATGTCCACGTCCGCCGGTGGCGGCGGGGGCGGCTGGCAGAGCAACATCGACCGCACGAACTTGCCGCGCAAAACCGGCGAGGTCTGATCCGGATGCCCCTGGACGGATAGGAACCCGGCCTGAGTCAGAATGCCGGCGCGGCCCTGGTTTTCCGGCAGGTTCACGAGCGCCGGCGTCGATTCGCTGCCGGGCGGCGCGGCCACGCCGTAGAGCTCCGCGAGCGGCCCGCTCACGAAGGCGACGGGTGCAGTCAAGAGGGTCCCGAGCATCCGGTCCCCCGCCCAGAGCACGTAGTCGACGAATGCCGGAAGCTCCCGCGCCATCGCATCGCGAAGCTCGCTCGAAAACTCGGGAAAGAGCGCCGTGTCCTTGCCAGCCGTCTCGAGTCGGGTCGCGGAGGTCCACTGCCTGAAGAAGTTGGCGACGGCGACACGAGCCTTCGAGTCGCCCAACATTTCCCGCGCCTTCGCCGCGACTGCGTCGCGCGTCGAGAGCTCGCCGCGGGCCGCCGCATCGAGCAATGCGTCGTCGGGGCCCGACGCCCAGATCAGGTAGGAGAGGCGCGTCGCAAGCTCGAACTGATCGAGCGGGATCAGCGCCTGACCCGCGTCCGCCGGTGGCGCGAGCTCCAAACGGTAGAGGAAGCGCGGCGATTGCAGCGCGGCGCGGATCATCACCTCGATGCCCTCGGCGTAGCTGCCGTCGGTCCGCCCCGCCGTGTAGGCGGACATCAAGAGTGCTTCGTCCTCCGGCGTCGTGGGCCGGCGAAAGGCCTTGCGCCCGAAGGCTTGCGCGAATTCGAGCGCGCAGGCGTCTTCTCCCCGAGCGGCGCTGTCGCAGGCGGTCAGCGCAGCGAGATTTTGCACCGCGGTGTCCGCCAATGTTTCGGAGACCAACACGTACTTTTCGGCGTGAAGCGACGAGACCGTCAGAACCCTGGCGTTGTTGTCGAAGCTGTTCGTCACCTCGTCCGCGGGGAGCTCGAGCGCCGGGCTCGGATCGACGTTCAACAAATCCCTCACGCTATTCGCGTATTCGAAGCGCGTGAGGCGCCGCAGCGGCGTGCGCGGCAGTTCCGTGCTCGGGCACAGCGCCGAGGTTGGCCGTACTTCGCCGTCCGGGGGATCCCCGCCCGTCGATGCGCCCGATTCGACTCCACCGGTGGTTCCGCCGCCGTTGCTCCCGCCGGAGCAACCGTACAGGACCAGCAACAGGCTCGGCAGGAGGAGACCCAGTGTGCGCCGCATCGTGAAGGCTCCGTCGGCGACCGCCGCGAACAGCCGTGTCCGAGCGGTCGAGGATGAATAACGACTCCTGTTTGTCACGTTCCCCGGCGCTAGTCGAGCCTTTCGAAGGCGCTCGCACCGCAACCGATCGGGCTCATTTTATTTCGAGCGCTCACCCATTTGGCAAATCTGCCTCTGTCACATCGGGTGTCGCATCGGGGCGCGACGGGGCTTCCGAGTCAAAGACTGACGCGCGAGGCAACGCACGATCGAGGTCAAATTCCTCGCGCGGCGAAGAATGACCCCGTGACGGTACTTCTCGAGCCCCGGGCCGCGGCGCTCCGCGCGCGCCTGCTTTGGTCCCTAAGCCGGCGTAGCTGGGGCCGTAGCGGCGCTAAAAGGTTCCGCCGAGGCTGAGGTAGGGCCAGGGCAAGAAACCGAACGAATCGGCACCGATGCCGAGCAAGGGCGAAACGCCGACGCGAAAATTGAAACCGCCGTCCTTTGGCTGGAGACGGTAGCCGATGATCAGCGTACCCACGGCAACGGTCGCCGAGGCGGTGCTGTCGTCGACGCCGGGCGCGCTGATACCGGCACCGAAGTGCATCAGCGTGACGCCTCCGCCCACTTCGAACACGTGAGTCTCGCCGATGCCGATGTAGCTCGCCGTGAGCGGCACCGTGATGATCGAGGCATTGGCCGTGGTGACTCCATTTTCGTCCACCGCGCTCGCGCTCAAGGACAGGTAGCCGAAACCAATGCGGACCGCGAGGTCGTTGAAGGCGCGGTCGTAGTTCAAGGAATAGAGCAGGCCCGGACCGAGTCCTTCGATGTAGATACTGTTGTTCGCTGTGCGCTCCTCCTCTGCCAACGCAGCTCCGCTCCACACGCAAACCAGTGCGCCGATCCCTGCCGATACCAAACGATGAAATTTCATGTGACCCTCCGTTCGAGCCAGCCCTCTACGTTAGTAAGTTCGCCCGCGTCAGGTCAATAAGACGGCGCGGAACAAACTTCGATTCAAGCCCGAGCGAGAACACGACCCCTTCCCCGCCCCTTCCCTACAAGTAGTCGCGCCAAATCGTTCGAGCATGCAAGCCCGGACAAGCAGCCGGCCGGCACGATGGCCCCGCGTCACAAATCCCAAACGCACACTTCGTTCGCGCACTCCATGCCCGTCGGGCATTCGCCGAACAGGCATGGAATGCGGCAGTAGCTCGCCAAGATCACCGAATAGCATTCGCCCAGGATCGAAGCACCACCCTCGCGCGGCAGCGTCTCGCAGGGCATTCCCACGCAATCCGCGGGCGTGCAGAAGGTGCCCACGCCGGCGTGTTCGCGACACACCATGTCACCCTCGACGCCGTCGGGACGGCAGCAGTCCGCGTCGGTCTGGCATTGTCCGAACGTTCCCGACTCCGGCCACATGGCACCCGCCGGGCAGGCGGCGCTGCCGTCACTGGCGCCGCCGCTCGCGTCCCCGCCGCCGGACGTCGAAGTACCGCCGCCGCTTCCGGCGACGCCTCCCGTCGACGCGCTTCCGGCGGCCCCCGAAGTACCGCCTTGCGACGAGCCGCCGCTACCAGTCGGACTATTGCCGCTCGCGCCGCCCCCGCCTCCGGAAGCCGCGGCACCGCCGGCACTCGCGGAGGAACCGGCCGCGTCCGAAGCCGATTCGGAACCGCACGCGACAAGAGCGAGCGCCGCGCACGCCACCACGCCGGCGCGCGACCCGAGCCGGCCCCTGCGCTGGCGCGCCACGCGCCCTATTTCGCGACCGAACATTCCGGGCCTCGAGCTCACTCGCGCATGGACTCGAACTCCACGACGGTGATCGAGTTCTTGTTGGCGCCGTCGATCTGCAAGAGATGCACGACGCGGTAGACGTCGGTGCCCGAGCTCGGAGGCGTCACCGGTGCGTACACCTCGGTCGTGTCGTGAATGGTGCCCTGGTTCAGCGCGTAGACCCGGCACTTGTTGTTCTCCCAGCGACCGCGATAGTCGAAGAACTTCAACGAAGCGCCGAACTTCGCCTCTCCGTTCTTCTTTCGGTAGACGGAGATTTGGTGCCGGTAGGACTTGCAATACGCCTCGGCGACGCTC